>JBBTYN010000001.1:0-54015 GCA_038061755.1 Patescibacteria group bacterium
TACCGTGAGGGAAAGGTGAAAAGCAGCCCGATTAGGGCGGTGAAATAGACCTGAAACCGTATGTCTACAAGGAGTTGGAGTTCGTCTTCGGATGAACGACAGCGTGCCTATTGAAGAATGAGCCAACGAGTTTATGCATACTGCTAGGCTAAGCTGACTAAAACAGCGCAGCCATAGGGAAACCGAGTGTTAATAGCGCGACTGTATATTTATTTATACGGGTAGAATGCATAAGACCCGAAGCCAGGTGAGCTTGCCATGAGCAGGATGAAGTTCGTCGAAAGACGAATGGAGGTCCGAACGGGTAGATCGTACAACGTCTTCCGATGACTTGTGGTAAGGAGTGAAAAGCTAATCGAACCTGGTAATAGCTGGTTCTCTCCGAAATAGCTTTAGGGCTAGCGTCAAGTGTTTTCTCTGGGGGTAGAGCACTGGAAGGTTTCGACAGGGAGCAATCTCGCGAAACCTATCAAACTCCGAATACCAGAGACCATAGCTTGGCAGTTAGGCCATGGGGGCGAAGCTCCATTGGCCAAAAGGGAAACAGCCCGGATCTCAAAATAAGGTCCCTAAATATATACTAAGTGTAAGACAAGAAGGTGAGATTTCTTTAACAATGAGGAGGTTGGCTTAGAAGCAGCCATCCTTTAAAGATAGCGTAACAGCTCACTCATCTAGAGATTTTGCGTCGAAAATAATTGGGGCTAAGTATATTACCGAATTTGAGGATGTGGTCCGACCTCGGTCGGACCACGTGGTAGGAGAGTGTTCCAATCTGCTGTGAAGCAGGACTCGTGAGAGCCTGTGGAGCGTTTGGAAGTAAGAATGTTGGCACAAGTAACCGCAATGGGGCTGAGAACGCCCCACGTCGAAAGATCAAGGTTTCCTTGGTAATGTCAATCAGCCAAGGGTTAGTCGGGCCTAAGGGAATGGTGAAAACCGTACTCGATGGACACAGGGTTAATATTCCCTGACTTTTGTATTTAGTGACGAGATGACGGAGTGTAGTATGTATCGCTCATTATTGGATTTGAAGTTTGTTTACTAAAGATGATGTGTAGGAAAATCCGCACGCTGCTTTTAATGGCGAATCTAAGGTAGATGAAAAGTTTTATTCTTCGGGATAGGACAATGATACAAAGCATGCTTCCAAGAAAAATTTCTAAACTTATAAATATAAAATCCGTACCGCAAACCGACACAGGTGATCAGGTCGAGTAGACCAAGACGAACGAGTGAGTGGTCCCCAAGGAACTCGGCAAAAAAGCAGCCGTAACTTCGGGATAAGGCTTGCCCTTTATTAATTTAGAGGGTCGCAGCGAAAGTATTCCTGCCAACTGTTTACCAAAAACACAGCTCCCTGCGAACTCGTAAGAGGATGTATAGGGGGTGACACCTGACCAATGCCAGAAGGTCAAATATCGACGTTGTTATGTAGCAATATGTGATGGTGATTGATATAAGCCCTGGTGAATGTCGGCCGTAACTATAGACAAAACCGTTGTAGTTACGCAAATAAATCTTGCCAAATGCTGGAAACTCTGGGTCCAATTTACATTGGATAAAAAAGTGTTGATTAGTACGAGCACACGTCGATGTGTCGTGACAATCTAATCACGCAGACAATCAGCAGGAAAGACTTCTGATCTAATAAAACATAATGAAAAATATCCCGATCGATATAGGAAACTATATTGCAGGATTTACAGACGGCGAAGGAAGCTTCAATGTCTCAATCAAAAAGAGGTTAGATTATAAAGAAAGTTGGAAATTAACCGCATCGTTCAATATTTCCCAAAAAGATAGAGTAATTCTTGCTTGGATAAAACATATCTTGGGATGTGGAACATTACGGGAAAGAAAAGATGGTGTTGTGTATTATGAAGTAACTAATATTGCTTCATTACACGATGTCATTATTCCATTCTTTAAAGTATATGGTTTTCGTTCTGCGTATAAAAAAAATAATTTTAGAATTTTTTCTGAGATTGTTAAAATAATGCATAAAGGAGAGCATAATACCAAAGAAGGATTTCTAAAAGTTTTAGAATTAAGAGAGAAACTTAATCCTGGAATTGGAAGAAAACGAAAATACACATTATCAAATGTAGTAACTTCAGAAGAATCCTCAGAGACTATACGCAAGACATTTTCAAATCAATAATTGGAGTCGACGATTTGGAAACGATGATATAGTCCGATCTCTATGGCAACATAGAGCTAACATGTTTTAGTTTTTATTTGGTAAATAGTTTTATTATATATGTTTATATCATTCAACCTTAAGAAAAGAACGGTCCTAAGGTAGCGAAATACCTTGTCGGGTAAGTTCCGACGCGCACGAATGGTGTAATGAGTGGGAAACTGTCTCGGGGACCAGCTCGGTGAAAATACAATACCGGTGAAGATGCCGGTTAAGTGCAGTTAGACGAAAAGACCCTAGAAGCTTTACTATAACTTTATATTGAGCATGTTTTTTGTCTGCGTAGCATAGATGGGAGAGGTCTGATGGATTCGATTTTGGTTGAATTCTACTCGTCAGTGAAATACCATTCTTACCGAAGGCATGTTCTAACCAATACGGTAAAAACGTATTGAGACAGTATATGGTGGATAGTTTTACTGGGGCTGTACCCTCCTAAAGAGTAAAGGAGGGGTTTAAAGGTAATCTAGGCGCGAATGGAAACCGTGCCGATAGTGTAATGGCACAAGATTGCTTGACTGTAAGAGGTACATCTCGAGCAGGTACGAAAGTAGAACATAGTGAACCGACCACCCGTGTTAGACGCGGTGGAAGATTAACGGATAAAAGCTACTCTAGGGATAACAGGCTAGTTCCGCCCAAGAGTTCATATCGACGGCGGAGTTCGGCACCTCGATGTCGGCTCACCTTAGCGCGGCGGTGGAGAAGCTGCCAAGCGTTTGGCTGTTCGCCAATTAAAAAGGTACGCGAGCTGGGTTCAGACCGTACTGAAGCGGAAATTTATTTCGGCTGAAGTACAGTTTGAACCCTCAGAGGAATTTGAATTGTAAAAATTTGAACTGTTTTAATCGAAATTAACCAAGTACATTAAATTGTACACACGGCGGTGCTGTATAGAAATATATAGTAACAAGCTGACTTATATCGGTGGAATCCGAATCCAGAAATGGAAGGATAATACCGAGGGAAAAATTATTTGTAAAAATATTTTGCCCGTAGAGACTAAACGTCAGCAGTCC
This sequence comes from Patescibacteria group bacterium, assembly GCA_038061755.1. Taxonomy (GTDB): domain Bacteria; phylum Patescibacteriota; class Minisyncoccia; order Phycocordibacterales; family UBA9973; genus UBA9973. Next base: position 3,223 of record JBBTYN010000001.1, read on the forward strand.
TAATTTTAGGATGAAGCTATAGTCCAATCCACACAGTAATGTGTGACGTAGATGCGTGAGACAGGTTGGTCTCCTATCTACTGCACTCGTTGATTCTTGAGAAGATTTGCTCCTAGTACGAGAGGACCGGAGTGAACTGACCTCTGGTGTACGAGCTGTCCTGCCAAGGGCACTGCTCGGTAGCTATGTCGGGAATGGATAACCTCTGAAAGCATCTAAGAGGGAAGCCAGCTTCAAGATTAGGAATCGTTAAGAACCGTGAGAGATGATCACGTTGATAGGCTTTAAGTGTAAATGCAGTAATGCATTCAGCTGAGAAGTACTAATGTTTCGATTCCTGTTAAGAAATTTGAAAATCACAAAAAAATTATTGAGATCGAGTTTTCAGTGTTGGTGATTTGTCGCAAGGGTCACACCTCTTCCCATTCCGAACAGAGAAGTTAAGCCTTGTCGAGCCGATGATAGTCTTCATGGCAAAAGTAGGCAGTCGCCAGCACCGAGTACTTGATTCTAAAATAGCCTTGATAAAAAATTAGGGCTATTTACTCTTGCTTGACATTTTCATATTGTGTGTGATATAATTATAAACAGAAAAGGGTTGGGAATTTTCCCTAAAAAAATTCTTTTAAAAGGAGAAATATTATGCAAGAAAATCTCAAAGGTTTTCAGTTATTTTTTTCTATTTTTTTTCTTTTGTTGGCATTCGGAGTTTTGAGTGCCAGTGAAATGCCTCTGAGGACCATGTCTTCAGGGGAGGGAATTTTGTTTTTTGTTTTTTCTGGCCTAGCTTTTATTGCCATCTTTTGGAGTAAACCCAGTGGTAAGAATTAGGCAGATTATATAATATATTGTTTCATTAAACCCGGCTTTGTCTCTGACGAAACTGGGTTTTCTCTTTTTAGACACGTTGCTAAAACTCGTTACCTGGTGTTATTATACCTTTATGACACTTTCGACTTGGGCTATAAAGCGACAAATTTTTTATATAATTGTTCTCATTTTATTTTTTTCAATATTCGGATTTTTAATAATTTCTTCTAATTTTAATAAGGCGCCGAGTTGTTTTGATGGCAAGCAAAATGGAGACGAGACAGGTATAGACTGCGGAGGCTCATGTTTAAATTTTTGTTCCAATCAAGCAGACACAATTTCAATCCTCTGGGCTCGCGCTTTTAAAGTTGTACCAGGACGTTATAATGCTGTAGCTTATCTTGTAAATCATAATAAAAACGCTGCAGTTCTTAAAATAAATTATAAATTTCGTTTTGCTGATACGAAAAATGTTTACATCAGCAAAAGAGAGGGTAGCACTTTTATTCCTCCAGGAGGCAATTTTGCTGTTTTTGAACCTGGGATAGACATTTGGAATTCTATTCCTGTTCATGTTACTTTTGAATTTACGGAGATACCACAGTGGTTTCAAGTATCACAAGAAAAAATTGATCAATTAAAAATTCTAGTTTCAAATATACAACTTGTGAATGAAACAATATTTCCTAAACTCTCCGCCACTATAAAAAATAATTCACTTTTTACTATTCCTAATATGGATGTAATTGCGATTCTTTATGATATGAGTGGAAATGCTATTTCTGCCAGTCGCACTTTTTTAGATCAAATTAATCCGCTTCAAAGTGCTGATATTAATTTTACTTGGCCAGAGCCATTATCAAGGAAAGTGGTAGTTAAAGAGATTATTCCTATGTATAATATTTTCTCTGCGCAATTAAAATAATTTTGTACAGTAACAATATGGCAGAAAAAGTTTTTAAAAGAATAGATTGGCTTCTCGTTATTTTTATCATTCCAATAATTGTTGCAGGCTTAGTGACAATGAAGTCTTTTGCTACGCTTGAAAACGGAGGTGATTTTTTTAGCAAACAAATTATTTGGGTATTTTTTTCTTTTGCTATTTTTTTTATTTTTTCTTTTATAGATTTTCGCTTTTTAAAACGCACTGATATATTAGTATTTTTATTTTTATTTGTGTCTTTTCTTTTGTTAGTGCTTATGGTTTTAGGGAATATCTCACATGGCGCAAAGAGTTGGTTTAATTTAGGTTTATTTTTTTTTCAGCCTGTTGATATAATGAAGTTAGTGTTGGTTCTTGTTTTAGCAAAGTATTTTTCTCGTCGCCATGTGGAGATCAGAGATATTAAACATATTTTTATTTCTTTTTTTTATGCACTTATTCCTTTGATTTTAGTTTTGCTTCAACCAGATTTTGGTTCAGCTATGATTATATTTTTTATATGGCTGGGAATGGTGTTTGTTTCTGGAATTTCTAAAGTTCATTTGTTTGCGGTGTTTGCAACTGGTTTGTTGATTTTTGCAACGTTTTGGTTTTTTGTTTTTGCTCCATATCAAAAAGCCCGTATTTATAATTTTATAAATCCTTTGACTGATATTCATAAAACTGGGTATAATGTGTTTCAATCAACTATTGCAGTAGGTTCAGGGCAACTTTTAGGCAAAGGATTAGGTTTTGGAACACAATCTAGACTTAAGTTTTTACCAGTACCTCAGTCTGATTTTATTTTTGCCGCTTACGCTGAAGAATGGGGTTTTGTTGGTTCAGTCTTAATTCTATTATTTTATTCTTTGGTAATTTGGCGAATTCTTTATTTTGCATCTTTGGGTGCATCCAATTTTGAAATACTTTTCGGAATAGGTATTGCTATTTTTTTTATGAGTCATATACTCATAAATATTGGTATGAATCTTGGGCTTTTGCCGGTAACTGGTATTCCTCTTCCATTTATGAGTTATGGTGGCTCACATTTTTTAACCGAATTTATAGGATTGGGTATTTTGATGGGTATGCATAAATATTCTCGGATTGCTCATAAGGACGATATGAGAAATGAATTTTTAGGAATATAAAATTATGACTATTGTCGATGGAAAAAAAATACGAGACGAGATTTTAGCTAAGATAAAAAAGGAAGTTAGCATATTATCTTTTAAACCAGTTTTTTGTGATGTGCTGGTTGGTGATGACTCTGCCTCTGTACAATATGTGCAAATGAAAGGGCGTATGGCAGAGTCTGTTGGTATAAGTTTTTATAAAGCAAATTTTTCTATATCCATAACTACTGAAAAATTAATTAAAGAAATAGAAATCTTAAATAAAGTTCAAAATATGTGCGGAATAATTGTTCAACTTCCATTGCCTCCACATTTAGATAAACAAGCTGTATTGGATGCTATTGATTCGCACCTTGATGTTGATTGTCTTGGTACTGTTGCGAGTGAAAGATTTTACAATGGTGGAAGTATCGTGGGTTTTCCGACAGCTTTAGCTTGTATGACATTATTAGATTCTATAAATTTAACTTTAAAAGATAAAAAAATTGTTGTTTTAGGACAAGGATTATTAGTAGGGAAACCAGTTACAGCCTTGCTTAAATTTCGAGGTTTAAATCCTATTGTAATTAGAAGTAAAACGGAAAACAAAGAAGAACTTATTAAACAAGCAGATATTATAATTTCTGGTATGGGGAAGGGAAAATATCTTACTGGTGATATGATTAAATTAGGGACAGTACTTATTGACGCCGGAACTTCCGAATCTGAAGGGGGGATTGTGGGTGATGTTGATTTGGAAAGTGTTAAAGATGTTGCTGGATATGTTTCGCCTGTGCCCGGGGGTGTTGGTCCGGTAACTGTCGCAATGCTTTTGAGTAATGTATTACAAGTAGCAAAAACTTTAAATGAATGATACAATCTTTTTCTTTTTATATAATTTAGCTTATCAGTCAAAGATTTTTGATGGTATCATTATTTTTTTTGCTGTATATTTTTTATATATTGTAATTGTTTTGGCTCTGTTATTTTTGTTTCGAGTTTTTAATTGGAAAGAATTTATTTTAATATGTGTGTCAGGAGGTTTTGCTTGGATTTTTGCAAAAATATTAAAAATTTTAATTCATACACCTAGACCTTTTGACATATTTTCACAAGTGCACTCTCTCTTTTTAGAAACTGGATATGCTTTTCCATCTGGACACACCGCTGTCGCGTCAGCAATTGCTTTTGCATTATTTTTTATTAATAAAAAAATTGGCTACATTTTCATTTTCTTTACTTTAATAATAGGTATTGTGCGCATTATTGCTGGAGTGCATTTTCCAATTGATATTTTAGGTGGCTTTATTCTTGGTGGGATAGTTTCTTATTTATTTGCATATTTTATAAAAAATGTATAGAATGGCTATGTATTTATGATTAAGAAAATAATTTTATCTATATTTATACTTATCTTGGGTGCTGGTGTTGGCTTTTTTGTTTATAAATCAGAAGCTAATTATAGAAAATTACCAGTAGACACTAAGGCTACTGGTTTATCAAAATTTCCTTTTAAACTAGGGCTTGATCTTTCTGGAGGCAGTCATTTGATTTACAAAGCTGATACTTCTTTGGTTCTATCTGGTCAAGTGGGGGACTCTATGAATGCGCTTCGTGATGTAATAGAACGACGTATAAATATCTTTGGAGTTTCTGAGCCAGTAGTGCAGGTACAGCATGGTGGATTTGTTTCCGGAGCAGGAGAACAACTGATAGTTGATCTTCCTGGTGTAACTGACGTTAAACAAGCGATAGACATGATTGGGTTAACTCCACTTCTTGAATTTAAAATAGAAGCACCTAAGGGTACTCCCCAAACAGTAACAGTAGGCAAAGATGGAAAAATAAATTTAGATAACATAAATTTAGGACAGCAATTTGTTTCTACAGAACTCACTGGAAGATATTTAAAGAAAGCAATTCTAGAATTTGACACAAATACTCGTGAGCCGAAAGTAAGTCTACAATTTGATGATACTGGTACAAAACTTTTCGCTCAAATTACAAAAGATAATATTGGGAAAATGGTAGCAATTTATTTAGATGGCGCTCCTATCTCTACGCCAGTTGTTCGAGAAGAAATTCCAAATGGTCAGGCTGTTATTTCTGGCAGTTTTACTCCGACTGAAGCAAAAATGCTTGTTGGTCGGCTTAATTCTGGAGCTCTTCCTGTGCCGATAACACTTCTTTCTACTCAAACTATCGGTGCTATTTTAGGAGATAGTGCAGTTAATGCTGGAGTTAAGGCTGCAATTATTGGATTCTTATTAGTGGCTCTATTCCTAATTATTTTATATCGTTTACCTGGCTTAATCGCGACGATTTCTCTTTGTATTTTTATAGTTATCATACTCGCCTTATTTAAATTAATGCCAGTTACTCTAACGGCAGCTGGTATAGCTGGGTTTATAATTTCTATTGGCATAGCTGTTGATGCAAATGTGCTTATTTTTGAACGTGTTAAAGAAGAATTGCGTTCTGGTAAAAGTATTGCTGATTCAATTTCTATTGGTTTTTCTAGAGCTTGGTTTTCTATTCGAGATTCAAACATTTCAAGTTTTATCACAGCTGTTATTCTTTTTTGGTTTGGTACATCTTTAATCAAAGGTTTTGCTTTGACACTTGGTATGGGAATTATTGTGTCAATGTTTAGCGCAATTATCATTACTAGAATTTTTCTTTCAACTATTGGTTTTATAGGTGAAGGGAAAATTGCTAGGTTTTTATTTTCAAGCGGATTTAGCAAATAATATATGTTTATAATAAAACACAAAAAAATATTTATCAGTATATCAATAATCTTAGTTGTTCTTTCTTTTATTTTTTTATTTATTTTTGGATTGAAAATTGGTATTGATTTTAAAGGTGGGGCGCTCACAGAAGTTGTTTATAAAGTAGAACGTCCAGTACAGTCTATTTTAGAAAAATCTTTTGCAAATCTTGGTTTTGGCTCCGTTCTTCTTCAGCCGGTAGGGGACCTTGGTTATATTGTAAAGACTCGTGATTTAAATGATTCCGAACATACCTTACTTTTGAAAACACTTTCGGAAGATAATAAGAGTACTCTCACTGAAATAAATTTTAATTCTATCGGACCTTCTGTTGGGCAGGAACTTACGAGAAAAGCAATTTTAGCGATTATTTTGATTTCGTTTGCAATTATTTGTTTTATTGCTTTTGCTTTTAGAAAAGTTTCTAAACCGATTTCTTCTTGGAAATATGGAATTATTGCAATTATTTCACTTTTACATGACGTAATTATTCCTATTGGATTATTTACAATTCTTTCTTATTATTTTGGGGCAGAAGTAGATACTCTTTTTGTAGTGGCAGTTCTTACTATCCTCGGTCTTTCTGTTTCCGACACAATAGTTATTTTTGATCGAATTAGGGAAAATTTGAGAAATCAAAATTCGATAGCTAAAGTGAATTTTGGTGAAGTAGTTGGAAAAAGTTTAGAGCAGTCATATGTGAGATCTATTTGTACTTCTTCAACGGTTATTCTTGTGCTTCTGGCGTTATTCTTTTTTGGTCCTGTATCTACAAAGTATTTTGCCCTAATGCTTACAGCTGGAATGTTTTTTGGAACATATTCTTCAATTTTCCTAGCCTCACCGCTATTAGTATTAGTAGAAGAGTGGCAGAAGAAAAAATAAGTGTTATACTCTAAATAATTTTAGATTATTAGTTAACAATATAATATATTATGTATTTTTTAATAATTTTGTTAGTTGTAGTTTTATTTGCTGTTTTTCTTTTTAATCGTTTTGTTTCTTTGCGCAATAGAGCAAAAGAAGCTTGGGCGGATATTGAAGTGCAGTTGAAGCGTCGCTATGATTTGATTCCTAATTTAGTGAATACGGTAAAAGGTTATGCGACGCACGAGTCTTCAGCTTTTGAGAATGTTACCAAAGCAAGATCAATGGCTATGGGGGCGCAAGGACCAACCGCTGATCATGCGCAAGCTGAGAATATGTTGACTGGAGCATTAAAATCAATTTTTGCTATTGCAGAAGCATATCCAGATTTGAAAGCTAATCAAAATTTCTTAGCTTTGCAAAATGAACTTTCAGACACGGAAAATAAAATTCAAGCAGCACGCAGATTTTACAATACTAATGTTCGCGATCTAAATATTTCAGTGGAAAGTTTTCCAGGCAATCTTATTGCTTTTACATTTAATTTTACCAAAATGGAATTTTTTGATTTGAGCGACAATGATGTTGCGCAAAATCCAGTAGCAGTGAAATTTTAATTTTATGATTACACCAGAACTTTTAGAATATGTGCGAGCAGAAATTGCCAAAGGCAAAACACGTGAGGAAATCAATAGAGCATTAATTTCTAGTGGCGGATGGAGCGAGGATGATTTAAGTGAAGTATTTAGAATTGTAATTCCAATGCAAAATGTTATTTTACCAACTTCTCCAATAAAACCAGCTTTTTCTAAACTTCCATCTTCTTCACATTTGTTATTTTCTCTATTAAAATTCTTAATTATTTTAATTATTATTAGTGGACTTGGCTTTGGTGCTTGGTATTATCGTTCACAAATAATAAATTTATGGGATTCTTTAGTAAACAAATCTTCAGAATCATCTGTTCCTGCGGTTGACACAACTAAAAATATAGATTTGAACAATCAAGAAAACAATCAAGCAGTAGCACCTACACCAGATATTCCACCTGTTCCTGTTACGAATGTTCCACTAGTATCTACTCCAGTTTCTATTCAAATTAACTCCAGCAATAATACAGGAATTTTTGGCAATAAAGACGACCTCATTTCCTTCTCTGTTTTACCTGGTCAGAAAGTTTTTGGTGTAATGAATTTTATCGGTTCTATAAAAAATAGTTATTTTTTTGAAGGTAATATTAACATTAATATTTTAGATGTAAATCAAAAATTGCTTTTAAAAGGTAATGGTACAGCTACAACAAAGTGGACAACAGTAGGACCTGTATTTTTTACGACAACTATTGATTTTACTTTACTTCCAAAAGGTTTAGCATATATTCAAATTAAAAATGACAATCCTTCCGGACTTCTTAAAAATGATAAAAATATTTTGATTCCTGTAGTGATAGAATAAGGAGAATGGCTACGCTTTATACAGAACAATCAAAGAATGTCACAAAGACTTGGCTACTTATGTCAATATTTTTTGTTGTAGTTATTGGTTTCGGTTATTTTGTAAGTTTTTATTACAGCAATTCAAATATTCTATATTTTTTTGTTGTTTTTAGTATTTTGATGAATATTTTTTCCTATTGGTTTTCGGATAAAATTGTGCTTACTTTAGCAGGGGCGAAAGTTGCAAAAAGAGAAGAATATTTTGACTTATATACAAGTGTTGAAAATTTATCAATTACAGCTGGACTTCCGATGCCGAAAGTATATGTAGTGCAAGATTCTGCGCCAAATGCATTTGCAACAGGCAGAGATAAAAACCATGCTGTTGTATGTGCAACTACCGGACTTTTGCAGATTTTGGATAAAACAGAATTAGAGGGTGTGGTCGCTCATGAACTTTCTCATGTCGGTAATCGTGATATGTTGCTTTCTACTGTTGTCGTGGTACTTGTTGGTTTTATAACAATTTTAGCAGATTTTTTTACACGAAGTTTATTTTTTAGTAGGCGTAGTGATAACGATAATAAGGTGGGAGGAATTTTTATGATTATTGGAATTATTTTATCAATCCTAGCTCCACTTGTTGCAATTTTAATTCAACTGGCAATTTCTAGAAAACGTGAATTTCTAGCAGATGCTTCCGGCGCATTACTTACTCGTTATCCAGAAGGTTTGGCAAATGCATTGCGTAAAATTTTCCAATATAGCAAACCGATGACTCGTCAATCTAATGCTATCGCGCATCTTTATATTGCAGACCCTAAGGGTTCAAAACTAGGCAAAAAAATCAGTGGTTTTTTTGTTACTCATCCGCCAGTGGAAGAAAGAATTAAAGCTTTGGTGGGATAGAAAAATAAGTTTTTAAATTTCTTTTTGAGCCTAATTTTGCTATACTATTTTTATGGATATTAAAGACGTGGAAAATCTTGCAAATCTATCGAGAATTGAACTTGGAGAAAATGAAAAAAAAGACTTACTTTCCGACATGGAGAGTATTTTGGGGTATGTAAGGCAAGTTGACGTCCCCGTGCCTGATGTTGACGGGGGCGTTGAGCCAGAGGTACACAATGTTTGGCGAGAAGATGAAATAATACCAAGAGAATTTTCTAAAGAACTCATTACGGGGCAATTTCCGGACGCCAAAGATGGATTTTTGAAAGTAAAAAAGATTTTATGATTGATTTAAACACTCTCACTATTTCTAAAGCCAGAATCTCTCTTGATGCCAAAGAATTTTCGGCGGTGGATTTAGCGTCAGCCTACTTGGCGGAAATTAAAAAGAAAAACAAAGAACTCAATGCCTATTTGGAAGTTTTTGAGGATGTGTTGGAACAGGCAAAAATTGCGGATGAAATAATCGCAAAAGGGGAGTCGTATCCATTGCTTGGAATTCCTTTGGCTATTAAAGATGTTATTTTAATCAAAGGCAGGAAAGTTTCGGCAGCGTCAAAAATTTTAGAAAATTACATAGCTTCTTATGATGCTACTGTTATTTTTAAGTTAAAAAAACAGGGAGCGGTATTTTTAGGTAGAACAAATACAGACGAGTTTGCGATGGGGGGTTCTACTGAAAACTCGGCCTATGGAGTGACAAAAAATCCTAATGATACATCACGAGTAGCAGGAGGATCTTCGGGGGGGTCGGTTGTGGCTGTAGCAGCTAACCTAGCTCTCGGTGCCTTGGGTTCTGATACGGGCGGGTCAGTACGAGAACCAGCCAGCTTTTGTGGAATAGTGGGAATGAAACCGACTTATGGTCGTGTTTCGCGTTTTGGGCTTATTGCTATGGGTTCATCGCTTGATTGTATTGGTTCTATCGCTAAAAATGTGAAGGATGCACAAATTATTTATGACGCTATTTATGGGCATGATGCTTTAGATAGCACTTCAATTGATTTTGACTCCAGACAAAAATCTTCCCATTCTTCTGTTTTAACTATTGGCGTACCGTGGGATGTGGCTCTTGGAGAAGGTGTTAGTCCAGAAGTAAGAGAAAATTTCAAGCAGGGTGTTGAGAAATTAAAAAAACTTGGTTTTGAAATAAAAGATATTTCTATAAAAAATTTAAACACTGTATTGGCAGTTTATTACATAATCATGCCGGCAGAAGCATCTACCAATCTAGCGCGTTTTGACGGAGTTCGATATGGTCTGCATAAAGATGGGGAAAATTTACTAGACGATTATAGGCAGAGCAAGGGTGCGGGTTTTGGTAAAGAAGTTCGTCGCCGTATATTAATTGGAACCTATGTTCTATCTGCTGGTTACTATGATGCGTACTATGGTAAAGCGCAATTAATCAGAAGTGCTCTTAAAAAAGAATTTGATAAAGCATTTAAAAATGTAGATTTAATCATCACTCCGACGACCCCAGACATAGCCTGGAAAATTGGTGAAAAAAGTGATCCGCTTTCTGCTTATTTGGCGGATATATTTACTGTTACAGCCAACATTTTAGGAATTCCGGCCATTTCTTTACCTTCAGGATTTGTGGAAACAGAAGGTAAAAAACTGCCGTTAGGAATTCAGTTTATGGCATCACATGGGGGAGAGGATTTACTTTTTAAGGTTGGTAAGAAGTTTGAGGCAATGATATAATCTGAATATGGAGACAGCCAACCAAAATACTTTTTTTCAAAACTCTTTTCTTGATTCAAAATATTTTGATCCGGTGTATTTATTTAATCAGGGAGTTTTGTATATCAAGCAATTTTTCATTTTTATAACTAGCGATCAAGTAACAAGTCTTGAAAAAACAATCCTTTTCTTTTTAGCAATGTTTTTTTTGGTGATAATTTGTTATGTCATTGTTCGGATGCTTGAAATTAGAGCTAAGGAGCATAAACATTTACATCATGAAATACAAGAATATGCGCACAATAAAGCTGAATATGAAAAACATTTACGTGAAGAAGTCGGAGGTTCCAAAAATGAACGTTGGAGCAAGACTCTCAGTTATCTTTTTTCTCAACATGCGAGTGATTGGAAATTGGCAATTATAGAAGCGGATTCGATGCTTGAAAGTTTAATGGAGCAACTAGGCTTTAGGGGGGAAAATTTAGGCGATAGATTAAAAATGGCTAATCAAGAAAATTTTTCTAATCTTACTATTGCTTGGGAAGTTCATACTATTCGAAATAGAATAGCTCATGAAGGTTTAGCTTTTGAGCTTTCACAACATGAAGCAAAAAGAGTAATTGCTTTATATGAGCAGATTTTTCATGAATATGGATTTATCTAATTTTTGGTTTGCTTTTTAGAGAAATTAAGGTAAAATTAGCAAGTGCCTTAGAGAGGCATTTTTTAATATAGCGGGGTAGACCCGCCAGAGGACGGGCAGGGAATAGGTATCTTAGAGAAATTATTTTTTTATAGCGGGGTAGAGAAGAGGCATCTCGTAAGGCTCATAACCTTAAGACCCACGTTCGATTCGTGGCCCCGCAACAAGTCGGCAAGTGACATGCCAAAATGTCTTATTGTCGAGTATAATGTATATTATGTCGGCGTAGCTCAGTTAGTAGAGCGGAGGACTCATAAGCCTCAGGTCGCAGGCGCACTCCCTGCCGCCGACACAAAATAAAGTAAACACTGGTTAGTATATTATCCTGTCACGTGGTATAATTTACAGGTGCCGATATATAGAAAAATAAATAAGAATTTTTTTAAAAAATGGACAAGAGAGATGGCATAAACAATCATATCGTTTACAAATTGGAAGTAAGGATATGTGTGAAGATTTAATGTGTCTTGGTTTAACAGAAAGAAAAAGTAAAATAATTTTATTGCCAGCAATACCAAAAAAGTATTTTTCTCATTTTTTACGAGGTTATTTTGATGGTGATGGTGGAGTATGGGTTGGATTAAAAAATAAAAAACAAAGTGGAAGAATTCATACAATTAATACATGTTTTACATCTGGGAGTAGAGATTTTTTAATATCCTTAAAAAAGGTTTTATCTAATAATGGTCTTTCGGGTGGATCTTTAGTGAAAAAGGAAAGAGGTTTTGATTTAAAATATAGTGTTAAAAATTCTTTGATTTTATATAAAATTATGTATAATGATGAGTGTACCTTATTTCTTAAGAGAAAGAAGGATAAGTTTGAAAGTTATATAAAAATGCGGTCGTAGCTCAACTGGTTAGAGCGCCTCCCTGTAGGTTATACTGCAGCTTCCTCGTTAAAGCGGGGTTGAAACTCTTTGGGATATCGGTGAAGGCTAAACTCTGACTTAATTGTCATAGCATGCGAATACCGAGGGAACCTTAACACTTTGTTGAGGGCGCCGTAGAGACTAGATACCGAAGCACCTAAAAGTTAAAAACTTATGGTGAAGATATAGTCCACGCCTTTATGAAAATATTGGATAAGTGCACGGAGGAGGTTGCCGGTTCAAGTCCGGTCGATCGCGCATCATTTTGAGCCTTAATTAACAAAGGTAATTTTGTGCTGACTGATTAGACGGAGAACTGTTATTAGTAAAATTCAATTTATTAATTATCAACTTGACATTGAATACCCCTTGGGGGTATCATAAAGAGGTAAGAAGATTTTGTTAGTCTGCAGAATCTTTATTTAAAAGTTAATTTTTAATTATATGATGTATGGAATATTTAATGGTTATGGAGGTTGGGGTGCTGGTAGTATGATGGGTTGGTTTGGTGGTGGAATTATGATGCTTTTGTTTTGGGGAGCAGTTATTTATTTTATTGTTTGGATTGTTCGTAATAATAAAACAAATGGGACAGAGAGCGGTAAGAAAGCTTTAGATATTTTGAAAGAACGATATGCTAAAGGTGAAATAGAAAAAAAGGAATTTGAAGAAAAAAAGAAAGATTTAATCTAAATAAATATTATGAAAACGGAACATAAAGTCGTTGGAGGAGTAATATTACTAACCTTGGTTATTGTAGTTGGTGGTACTTGGTTGTCTAATAGAAGTGGAACTGTTGTAAATAATCAGAATTCAGGTAAACCTTTAATGGGTGAAAAAATTTCTGATTTAGGTGGCGCCCATATTGCTAAGGGAGAATCACATCCAGCTTACAATTCTAATCCCCCAACTTCTGGTTGGCACTGGGTAAGTGTGGCAGGGGCTGGAATTAAAGATGAACCAGTTCCCGATGAGCTTGTGCTTCACAGTATGGAACACGGAGCAGTTGTTGTTTGGTATAGAGAAGGATTAGAACAAAGTGAGATAGAAAAAATTAAAGAGGTATTTAATAGTGCTTCGGGAAAAAAGATAATGTTGCCACGTAAAGATCTTGACGTTCCAGTTGCATTGACATCGTGGAGTTACTTACTTAAATTAAAGAATATTGATCAATCGACAATAAAGGAATTTATAGAAACAAACAACAATAGAGCCCCAGAGGATGAAGCAATATAAATAAAGTTTTGAGAAAAGCCGTTAACCATTAATAATTAACGGCTTTTCTTGTAAATTTGGTATATAAATATACCCCTTATGCTCTCGTATCGTAGTTCCCACTTCGTTCACTAGTCCGCGCATGCGAAAAAGAGCCTTAGAAATATGATTCTTTTTTTCTTGACAATAATTTCTCTTTCGTATATTATTCAAATATGCGTTTGAATGAATTAGCAAAGCTAATGAGAACAGCAGGGGATGAAAACAGGCTTAAAATCCTGTGTGTAATTTTTAATGAGAATAAAGTTTGCGTATCTGACATAGCAAGAAACCTTAATTTAAGCGTGGCTATTGTGTCTCATCATCTTCAGGTTATGTCCAATGAGGGCTTAGTGGTTCCAAACAGGGAAGGTAAAAGAATCTGTTATCAATTACCTAAAAAACCTTTTATTAAAGATTTGAAGAAATTTATTTGTAAATATAAGTAAGATGATTTTAATTGACGTAAGGACAAAATCTGAATATGATGCAGAACATATAAATGATGCAATACTTCACGACATTAGAGATATAATGCAAGGAATTTTCCCTAATGTTGATAAAAATGAAGAAATCACTTTGTATTGTGAATCTGGGAATAGGTCAATGATGGCTAAACATATAATGGAAAAGGCTGGATTTACGAAAATTACAGATGCTGGTGGTATTGATAATTTAAGATAAATACTCAATATTTTTTGCAAAATAGATTAAAATCAACTAATATGATTGGATGCCGTTGTAGCTCAGTTGGTAGAGCACGTCATTGGTAATGACGAGGTCCGCAGTTCAATCCTGCGCAACGGCTCTAGGTAAAATTAAATACAAAACAGCCTATTCTTTTTTTCTCCGGGCTAGTATTGACATTATATCATATTTATGGTGTGACTTGTGAAGATTACTATTAATTACTTGCTTTTTTTTGTACATATGTATAATTGTATTATTATTATATTTTTTTTATCTAAACTAATTACATGAATGAATTAAAAAAAGAACCTTTTGGGTTTTTGATGACATTAGATCTTTATGGATGTAAAGAGGGTGTTTGTGATGACTTGAATTTGTGTTTTAATTTTCTTGAAGATCTTGTGGTGAAACTTAAAATGAAAAAACAATCACCGCCTTATATTTTCAGAAGTGATGCTGCTTTGTATCCTGACAAAGCTGGTCTTTCAGGGTGGGTTCCTCTTATAGAAAGTGGAATTCAGATTCATACTTTAGTTCCTAAAAATTTTATATCTATTGATGTATACTCATGCAAGAATTTTACAGCAGAAAATATTGAAAAATATGTTCAAGATTATTTTGAGTGTAAAGAAGTTGAAATGAATTACATAGAAAGAGGAGTGAAGTACAATAATATACAGTAATTATTTAGCATTATTAAATATAGAGTTTCTTTGATTTATAAAAAGTAAGGAGTATACTTTGGTTATATGACTTGGTTTTTTATAGCATTAGGTGCTCCATTTTTATGGGCTTTGGTAAATATAGTTGATAAATATCTAGTCACTATTCTTTATGGAATTACCAGCACTTTTGCCATCCTAGCTCAGTTGGTAGAGCACGTCTTTCGTAAAGACGGGGTCCCGAGTTCGATCCTCGGGGATGGCTCATGGAAAAAGATACAAATGAAATCATAAGAGAAATAGAAAAACTGGAAGCAGAAATGCAGGCTTTTGATTTTTGGAATGACAAAAATAAAGCGCAGGCGATTTTAAAAAAATTAGCCGAACTAAAGGAAAAAAAAGAAGGAGTAAATAAATACGATAAAGGTGATGCTGTGGTCACAATAATTTCCGGCGCTGGCGGAGATGATGCAGAGGACTTCTCATCCATGCTTTTGTCTATGTATTTGAAGTATACCGACAAGCGTGATTGGAAAATTTTTTTTATTCACGAAAATAAAAATGAACACAATGGATATAGAAATGTTTCTTTTGAAATTTGCCAAAGCAAGGCTTTGGCAGGTGGGCATGGACCATATGGAATACTGAAAAATGAAAGTGGAGTTCATCGTCTTGTGCGAATTTCACCTTTTGATGCAAAAAAATTACGTCACACTTCTTTTTCCATGGTGGAAGTTTTGCCAAAATTTTCCAGACTTGAAGAAAAAGACTTTGTTATACCGGCAGTTGATTTAAAGATTGAATACTCTCGATCTGGTGGTCCGGGAGGGCAGAATGTGAACAAGAGAGAGACAGCAGTTCGTTTGGTGCATATTCCTACGGGGATTGCTGTGCATGCCTCAAATGAGCGTTCTCAAGAGCAAAATCGAGAGCGGGCGATGGCTATTCTTTTAGCAAAAATTTTCAAAAAAGCGCAAGAGGAGAAGAAAACCATAGAAGATAGTATGAAATTGAAAAATACAGAAATAGAGTGGGGAAATCAGATTCGTTCGTATGTGCTTCATCCTTATAAAATGGTTAAGGATCATAGAACTGGAGTGGAAACATCAAATGTTGATGCAGTTTTGGCGGGTGACTTGGGTATTTTCATTGAGGCAGAGAAGAATTTGTGATAGAATAAAATAGTGATTTACTTCAATAATGTTTCAAAAATTTACGATGATTTAGCCGCGCTTGATGATGTTACTTTCACTGTTGAAACTGGAGAATTTCTTTCTGTTGTTGGACATTCTGGCGCTGGTAAGACCACTTTAACAAAAATGATTTTAGCAGAAGAAATGCCTTCTTTAGGCACAGTCTTTTTTGAGTCAATTAATGTAAATAAAATAAAAAATAAAGATTTAACTAAACTTCGTCGTCGCATCGGGGTGGTGTTTCAGGACTACAAACTGCTTTCAAATAAGACTGCTTATGAAAATATCGCTTTTGCCATGGAAGCTGTTGGAAAAACTGAGGAAGAAATAGCTAGTGATGTTCCACATGTTTTAGAACTTGTTGATTTGAGTCATAGAACAATGCATTTCCCAAATCAGATGTCTGGAGGTGAACAACAACGCTTGGCCATAGCGCGGGCAATCATAAATCAACCTGAACTCCTCATTGCGGATGAGCCGACTGGGAATTTGGATCCAGTGAACACTCATGAAATAGTGCAAATTTTGAAAAAAATAAATGATCTTGGTACGACCGTAATTTTAACTACCCATAATTATGGAATTATTGAATCTATTGGAAAAAGGGTGATTACAATGGAAAATGGAAAAATTATAAGAGACACTAAGGATAGTAAGTGAGTATGATATACTTGAATTAATTATGGAAATAATCGCATTCAAAAGAATTATAAAAGGTGGATTCTTAAACTTTAAAAGAAGCGGGATTGTGTCTTGGGCATCAGTTCTTGTAGTTACAATTACCCTTTCGGTTATTATCCTTATCATTTTTTTGCAGGCAGTTTTGCATTTTTCTCTTAATCAAATCAAAGACAAAGTGGATGTCACCATTTATTTTACTAGTAGTGCACCTGAGAACGATATTATGCTTTTGAAATCCTCATTAGAAAAATTATCCGAAGTATCGCAAGTTTTTTATACAAGTGCTGAAGATAATTTGAAGGACTTTCGTTTTCGTCATTCCAACGACTATCCGACAATCCAAGCTTTGGATGAAATAGGCAGTAACCCACTTTTAGCGACTCTTGGCATAAAAGCAAAAGAAATTTCTCAATACGAAGCTATAGCAAATTTTTTAAAATCAGACAATGCGCTAGTTTCAGGATCAGTATCTATAATAGATCATACAAATTATTATAACAACAAAGAGGTTATATCTAAATTAGGCAACATAATCTCTGGCGCGCAAAAGTTAGGTTTTCTTTTAACATTGCTTTTTGTGATTATTTCTATCATTATTACTTTTAACACAATTCGATTGACTATTTTTATTTCTAAAGAAGAAATCGGCGTGATGCGTCTTGTCGGTGCTTCAAAGATGCACGTGCGTGGACCTTTTATGATTGAAGGCGCGATTTATGGTATTATTGCTACCTTATTTACTCTTATTATTTTTTGGCCAATCTCGGCTTGGCTTGGACGCAATATGACTGATTTTCTTGGAATTAATATGTATGATTATTATATTTCAAATTTCTTTCAAATTTTTATAATACTTTTATTATCCGGTGTAGGTTTAGGTATTATTTCTAGCTTTTTAGCAGTTAGAAAATATTTAAATAAATAAGTTATGCAAAAAAAAGAAACAAAATATATTTTCGTAGTGGGTGGTGTTATGTCTTCTGTGGGTAAAGGAATTGCCGCTTCTTCTATTGGAAAAATATTGCAGTCTCGTGGTTACAATGTTGCTAATATGAAAGCAGATATGTATGTCAACATAGATGCGGGTACTATTCGTCCTGCTGAGCATGGGGAAGTTTTTGTCGGTGAAGATGGCATAGAAGCTGATCAGGATCTTGGTAATTATGAACGTTTTACAAATCAAATTAGTACGCGTGAAAATTACATCACTACCGGACAAATATATGCAGAAGTTATAAAACGAGAGCGAAATTTAGAATACGGAGGTGAAGATGTCGAAGTTTATCCAGATATACCAAAAGAAATAATTAGGCGCATAGAAGCTTGTCAGGAAAAAAATAAGTCAGAAATTACAATAATAGAGTATGGCGGTACGGTGGGGGAATATCAACTCCTTCCTTTTCTTGAGGCTACAAGAATGATGAAATCAAAAAATCCCTCTGATGTTTTCGTTGTTTTAATAAGTTATTTACCAACACCAACACTCTTGGGCGAACAAAAATCAAAACCTACCCAGCATGCCATCACAGATCTTTACTCAATGGGGTTAAATCCAGATTTTGTGATTTGTCGAGCCGACCAACCTGCTACACCAGATATTAAACAAACAATTAGCAATGTGTGCAGTTTACCTATTGAAAGGATAATTTCTGCACCAGATGTTTATTCTATTTATGATGTGCCAATTAATTTTGAAAAAGAAAATTTTGGTTCTATCCTGCTTAAAACTATAGGTTTATCACCACGTCAAAAAGATCTATCTGACTGGATGGCGTTGGCAGATAAAATAAAAAAAATAAAAAAAGAAATTCGTATTGGAATTGTTGGCAAATATTTTAATTTTAAATCGTGTAAAGATACTTACATTTCTGTAATTGAATCCATTAATCATGCCACCTGGGCGCTTGATTTTAAGCCTAATATTGTATGGCTTGATTCAGAAAAATATGAAAATAATGTCAATTTGTTAGGTGAACTTGATAAGTTGGATGGAATCGTCATTCCAGGAGGGTTTGGTAATAGGGGGGTGGAAGGTATGATTTTAGCAGCAGATTATGCTCGTAGGAAAAAGATTCCATATTTTGGTTTGTGTTTAGGGATGCAAATTTTAATAATTTCTTATGCTCGAAATGTTTTGAAATTTAATGATGCAAATTCCACTGAAATGAATCCGAATACCATGTATCCAGTTATTGCCACTATGACTGATCAAGTTGAAAAAATAAAAAATAAAAATTATGGAGGCAGTATGCGTTTGGGTGCTTATGATTGTGTTTTAACTAAAGACACTATTGCTTTTGGATCTTACAAAGCTTATAAAATTTCTGAACGTCATCGTCATCGATACGAAGTAAATATAAAATATATTGCAGAATTAGAAAAAGCTGGTTTGGTATTTTCTGGTAAATCCCCAGATGGAGTTTTGATGGAAATAGCAGAGCTTCCTAAAAAGATACATCCATTTTATTTAGGAACTCAGTTTCATCCTGAATTCAAATCCCGTCCGCTTGCTCCGCATCCTCTTTTTTCAGCTTTCATTAAGGCTTGTATAAATAAGAGGAAATAAAATCTTTGAGCAAGATAGGTATATAGGCGACACTTCCACTATTAACTGTTTTTAAAATTGTCCCTTAATCGAATTTACAAAATTTACGATTGGTTTTGTTGTTTTTAAACGAGTATAAATCTCTTTGATATCCATAACTTTTGTATCATAATTTATGCTTTTACCAGCAACTTTAAACATTTTCCCGTCCTGTTTAATGATAAGAGCATGAAAATATCTTGAAATTTTATCTGGTCTACCGATCTTTACTTTATATCCTTTCCTGTTTGCTAATAAGCAAATGAGTATAGCAAGCGTAAGACAATCAAAACCATATAGGGAACTTCCTTTTGTGATATTTTTTATATTTTCTCTATCTTTCCCAATATATAATTTAATTAATCTAAGGATCTTCAATTCAGGATCTTTAATGTTTTCCGTTTCCTTTGTAGATTCCTCCTCTTGTAAAAAAGAGTTAAAGTTTTTTTCTAATGTATTTATGATTTCAGATACACCCAATGTTTTTTCCAGTTCGTCTGGATATGCTAATATTTCTATTTTTTTAAGCTGAAAATTATTGATTGATTCCATGAGTTTGATTATATCAAATTATTGAATAGTAGTAATTAAAAAATCGAGGGGAGTCCTCGATTAGATTTCTAAATTATCTTATTTTTATTAAATATTTGTTCTTGGTGACTAAAGTCTAATTTTTCATCTCTAATATATTTCGGAACAAAAGAAAAATCTATAATTACTGATTCTTGTCGATTATTTTTCTTAAAATCTAAATAACTTGAGTATTGATATTTTTCTACAAATTTTTCTGCTTCTTTCTTATTACTTACCCCACTTTCTTTCCACTTTTTATCAATAATTGAAATTGGGTTAAGGTGTAGATAAGAAAATATATACATAAATTGTGACTCATTATTTATATGTTCAGATCTAAAAGGTCTTGTAAGTAGGGGGCCACTTCGTTCATATTTTGTATTAAAATACATTGAGTAAGCAGTTAAAAGTTTACCCATGAATTTACTTATGCCTCCTTCTGTGTGTTCATAAAGTATTAAATGGAAATGATTTGGCATAAGGCAATAACCCAAAATTGATACGAGAGTTTTCTCTCTTTTTTCTTTAAAAACATCTTTTAATGTCTTTGATTTGTTTTGTAAAAAATTCCCAATTATAAATTGATCATTTTGATTCATAATATATAAAAGAGCAATAAAACGATCATAATCTTTTGTGTTCATAAATATTTTACGTTTTTCTACCCCCCTAGAATAGATGTGATATTGTTCACCAATAGCAAATGATATTTTTCTATACATACCTATATTATACACAAATTAAAAATTTAATCGAGGGGAGTCCTCGATTATTTATTTAGAAATAGAATAGTTAATTGCAAAATAGTTGCAAAGGATACCCAAAGGAGGTATGGAATTTGGATATACGTAATCCATTTCATATGTGGATATATGGCAACTATTGCCCAGATAAGTGTAATAAGAATAAGTAGAATATCAATTCCTGCCAAAAGGTTATTTTTTAATCCAAATTGTAAAGGAGTAAAAGAAAAATTAAAAATTAAATTTAAAATAAAAGGCAGAACAACGATAAGGGGAATTTGTTTTTGTCATGCCATTAAAAATACTTTACCGAACGATATTGCGATCAAGACATAAAGAAAAGTCCAAACTGGTCCAAAAAGATAACTTGGTGGAGCCCATGTTGGTTTATTTAATTGTGAATACCAATTATATGTGTCCACAGATTTATTATATCAAATAAAACCTTTATATTGTAGGGGAAATGTGTTAAGTTTAAAATATTACGGGATCGTCTAATGGTAGGACCCATCCCTCTGGAGGATGTGATCTTGGTTCGAGTCCAAGTCCCGTAGCCTTTTATTTTTTGATAAAAAGTGATAATTATTAAATTTTTAGTTGTATAATGCATTAATGAATATAGAATTTAAAAAATCAATGAATAATATAGAATTAAAAACAACGACTATAGTAGAGGATGCGGCAAATTTTGTTGCTTCTTCTATTTTGAATCAATTAAAACTAGGTAAACATGTTTTGTTTTTTGTTACAGGAGGTTCTTCTATTTCTGTCGGGGTAAAAATCGTAGAGCTTTTGAGAAATGAGCTCCAGCAAGATTTAATAAAAAATATAACTATTATGATTACCGATGAAAGATATGGACCACTTAACCACAAAGATTCAAATTGGTATCAGTTGATACAAAAAGGTTTTAGTTTGCCACAGGCTAAATTTATACCTATTTTAAACGGAGAACATCGTATTGATACAACTGAAAAATTTAACACTCATCTTCATCAAGAATTAATTGAAAGCAAAGATACTAAGTATAAAATTGGTTTGTTTGGTATAGGTGCAGATGGACATATAGCGGGTATATTGCCAGAGTCTAAAGCAATAAATTTCAAAGACTTGGCTTATGATTATGATACTCCCACATTTTCTCGCATCACCATAACTCCTAAAGTGGTAGAAAAATTAGATGAGGCTGTGGTTTGGGTGCAGGGTAAAGAAAAATGGAACGTGGTGAAAGATTTATTAGAAAAGGATATTGATATTATCAAACAACCGGCGCAAATCTTAAAAAGAGTTCCTTTATTAACAATATTTTCTGATTTTAAAATAAATGGAAAACAATAAAGTAACCTATATAATTTTTGGCGCCTCTGGAGACCTATCAAAGCGTTATTTAATGCCAGCGCTTAAGAATCTGAATTATGTGGATATTGTCGTTCCAATTTCTCGTAAAGATTATGGTAATTTGAGAAATTTAATTAAAGGTAGCAGAGAGAAAATATTTCATCTGGCAATTCCCCCTGAGGCTGTATCGGACGCTATTGAAATAATTAGCAATAATTTTGGTAAAGATAATATAAAAATAATGCTTGAAAAACCTTTCGGTAATGATTTAAAATCCGCGCAAAACTTGGTACAGCACATTGACAAATATTTTTCCGAGAATCAAATTTATCGAGTTGATCATTATTTAGCGAAAAAGTCTTTACAAAAGGTGATTACAGAAAAATGGAATAGAAACAATATCACTAGTATTGAAATAATTGCTAGCGAAAAAATAGACATAGAGGGACGAGTTAATTTTTATGAACAAACTGGAGCGTTAAAAGATTTTGTGCAAAGTCATCTTATTGAAATGGCGGCAGTAGTCCTTGCTGGAAGTTTTGATGTCGTTCGTCGGGAAGTTGTATTAAAGAACTTAGAAATTGTCTGTGATGTTAGGAAAACTGAGTGTGTAAAGAGAGGACAATATGAGGGCTATCGAGAAGAAGTAAATAATCCAAATAGCATGACAGAAACATTTGTATCAGTTAATTTGGTATCAAATGAGCCAGAATGGCGCGGAGTATCAATAGTTCTTTCTACGGGCAAAGCTTTTCATGAAAAGTTGACGCAAATAAAAATTAAATATAAGGATAATAGTGAAAAAATTTTTAATATTAAACATGAACCAGAAGCATATGAACGAATTATAAGGGCTACTATATTAGGTAATCATAATTTATTTATTTCAAGTGATGAAGTATTGGAAAGTTGGAGGATTTTAGATGAGATACAAAAAACTTGGGAAAAATCCATAGATGATTTAATAATTTATAAAAAGGAAAGTACTTTAGAGGAGGTTTTGAATCTGTAATAATAAATTGCAATAACTCTTTTTTTCCATTATACTTAAGCCCTAATGAGCAGAAAATCTTGGATTTTTTTAATAGTTGCAATATTTTTATTTATACTTTTTTTTGTATTTTCAGAATTTTTTAGCAGTACAGTATCTTATAGTAAAACTGAACAGGAGATAATTACAGATATTAAAAAAAGTATACTATTTATTCAGCCACTTGATACTGTGGCTTATGATAAGAAATTAAATGAAATAGCGAATAATCCTCCTGATCCTATTGTTTACGACACAGTTAAAATTACTGAAAAAGACGAGAATGGAAAGTTAATAATTAAAACTATCAAAGTCCCTGTTTCGCCTCAGCCGATTCAAACTCATCTTTGGCCGGTGGAAACCGTTTATCCCAATGCTGGCGCTCTTTTACCATTCAATCGCATTGTCGCTTATTATGGAAATTTACTTTCGAAGGGTATGGGAGTTTTAGGACAATACCCAGAGGAAGAAATGCTTGGAAAATTAAAAGTAGAAGTTGAAAAATGGAATATAGCTGACCCAATCACTCCGGTTGTTCCTGCTCTTCACTATATTGCTGTGGTGGCGCAAGAGAGTGCCGGGAATAGTGGCAAGTATCGATTGAGAATGCCGGATACCGAAATAGACAAAGTATTGGCCATGGCGGCAAAAATAAATGCTATTGTTTTTTTAGATATTCAGGTTGGTTTTTCTATTGTGGAGGAAGAGATTCCATTGTTGGAAAAATATTTGAAAATGCCCCAAGTGCATTTAGGTATTGATCCGGAATTTTCCATGAAAGGCACTATAAGACCGGGGAAAGTTGTAGGAATTTTAGATGCGGCTGATATAAATTTTGCATCAAATTATTTAGCTAATCTTGTGCGAGAAAATAACCTCACTCCAAAAATTCTAATTATTCATCGTTATACACAAAAAATGGTTACTAATTACAAACAAATTAAGACTTTACCAGAAGTGCAGATTGTGATGCATATGGATGGTTGGGGAGTGCAAGCGAAGAAAATAAATACCTATCAGCAATTTATCTACAAAGAACCTGTGCAGTTTACCGGATTTAAATTATTCTACAAAAATGACACCTTAAATCCGGGTACAGTGCTAATGACACCAGCTAGTCTTTTGAAATTAAATCCCCAGCCAATATATATACAATATCAGTAGGGTATATGATATAATATAAATATGAGAATAGGTAAAGAACCAGCACCACAAAAAGGGCAACAAGAACGTTTTGATTTTGAGGATGATTTAAAAGATATTGAAAAAGCTTATTTTGATTATACCCCGAAAGAAAGAATGACATTAATAGAAAGGATTCGCGATAAACTAAAAAAAGACAAGCCACTTACAAAGAGACAAAAAAAGTTTTTAGAGAAAGATGCAGCTTTTTTTGGACAAGATGATCAAGATCGACACAGATACTAAATATGGATTCTCAAAAAGAACAAAATACTTGGAAAGAAGTTAGACATAAACAAAGATTTTTAAATGCTTTTCGAGGGATGCATGTTTTTTGGATGACGACAAATAATTTATTTAGATATGTATCTTCCATCGCAATTTTGCTAGTGGTAATTTTAGGATTTTATTTTTATATTTCTAATATCGAATGGATTGCATTAGTGTTTGCTATAGGTTTTGTCTTAGTTTCGGAGGCATTTAATACAGCGATTGAAATAGATATTGATTTAACTTCTCCAGAGTATCATCCTTATGCGAGAGATACAAAAGACGTAGCAGCTGCAGCAGTATTATTATCTATATTCGTTTCTATTATTATTGGGCTTATAATCTTCTTGCCTAAAATTTTTTAAATTGGTAAAATTTAACCTATGAATAATAATGTAAAAATTTTTATTTTAATAATTGGTTTTTTAATTTTAGGAACAGTGGGCACTGTTTTACTTCAATCAAACAGTGTTTCTTCAGGTCCTGGTAAATATGATGGTTTTGCAACTTGTTTAAAAGACAAAGGCGCAGTTTTTTACGGAGCTTTCTGGTGTACTCATTGTCAATCACAAAAGAAACTTTTTGGTTCGTCTCAAAAATTATTGCCATATGTTGAATGTTCTAGTCTTGATGGACAAAGTCAATTACAAATATGTAAAGATAAGAAAATAACAGGTTATCCAACTTGGACATTTGCCGATGGGACAAGTCTTAATGGAGAGATTCCACTACAACAATTAGCCGATAAAACTTCTTGTGTGTTGCCTCAATAGTTATATTATTAGTTAACTAATTAATTTTATGGGAAAAGGAAATAATGCATACCGAAAAGATGTGAAAAAACCTAAAAAGGACAAAAAGAAATAATCGAAACAGAAATGTTACGATTTACAAAAAAAGAACTTTCTTTAATGCGGAAATTAAACACCCCAACCAAGGTACAGGATTTTGTTAATAGGCTTTCTTTTAATTTTGAAAAAGGTGGGGAAACGTTAAAATCTCCAATTTTAACATTAAGAGCGCGAAAGGCGCATTGTTTTGAGGGAGCAATGCTCGGCGCTTATATTTTGTCTTTACATGGTTTTACGCCTTATTTGATGTATTTGAAAGCAATAAAAGGAGATTATGATCACGTTATTGTTCCATTTAAAGTTAATGGATTTTGGGGTGCATTATCAAAAACCAATCATGCAGTTTTGCGTTATCGTGAGCCGGTGTATAAAAGTATTCGCGAGCTTGCGTTGTCCTATTTTCATGAATATTTTTTAAACAACGGGCAGAAGACCTTGCGACAATATTCTGCGCTTTTAAATTTAAATACTTTTAAAAAAGATTGGGTGGCGATGGACGGTAATCTTTGGTATATAGATAAAAAGTTGGATAAAGTAAAACATTACGACATTATCCCTAAGTCATATATCAAAAAACTTCGTAAAGCAGATAAGGTGGAAATCAAGGCGGGGAAGATAGTGGAACAGAGAAGATGATAATATTTGTTTAAAAATCCAAAAATATATTCTAACAATTTTACGATCCAGCCCTTTTTGGAGTTTCTGTTTTATGCCCAATTTTTATTTATTGTTTTCTCTACGAGGATCCTTGGGGACCCATAATATAGTTTATTGAATGTTTCTATGGCTTCTTTTGTGGCAATTGGAAATTTTGATGTTTTTGGAGGAATACCCATACCAGAAAATGCATTGCTGGTCTTACCATCTATCATTAACTTTATATAGAAACTAAACTTCGGTAAATTAATAAAGTCTTCAACTACCATTGGTATAAATTCTTTTGACAATATCTCCGCATCTTCTGCACCGACTTCAAAAGAAAGAATTGTACCAACATTACCCAAAACTGCATCTTTAATATTCTCTGGCAACTGAGCTAAATATTGGTTGGTTATATGTACGCCTAATCCATATTTACGTGATTCGCTCAACATACTGATGAATGTATCTGTTGTGAAATTCTGAAACTCGTCTACATATAGATAAAATGGCTTGCGATCACTTGATTCTTTATGAGCTCTTTTTAGTATTCCAGCTTGCAGTTTTGAAAGTATTATAAGCCCGAGCATGTGAGCGTTTATATCGCCAATTTTACCTTTTGAAAGATTAACTAGTAATATCTTTTTGTTATCCATTAGGCTTTCAAAATCGAAACTGCTTTTATGCTGTCCTATTATATTACGCATTAGCGTATTATTCATAAATTGTCCAAATTTTGACATAAAATAATTAAGCATTTCGCTTTTATGAAAATCTGATGTTTTAGACATTTGTTTTGTCCAGAATTCTATAACCAGAGGATCTGTTAAGTGTTTTCTCTTTTCTATTTCAAAATTATGGTCAATAAATAGTTTTGGAATCTCCACAAGACTTCCGCCATCTGGTCCAGCCATGATAGTAAGTGCCGCATTTCTAAGCCAGTGCTCAAACTGGGGACCTATAATACCTGTTCTTTGTGGATCAAATAGTTTATAAAATATTTGTATACATTCATTAACCAAAAAATCTTTTTCTATTTCAGAATGAGCTTCCAATATATTAAGTCCGAAGGGGAAATTAATATCGCTTGGATCAAACAAGACCACATCCTCAAGCCTATCTTTGGGAATATTTTCAAGCAACCAATCTATGGATTCCCCATGTGGATCAATAAAACAAACTCCGTTTTTGTTCTCAATATCTTGCAAGCACATATTCTGGAATATAGTTGATTTACCTACTCCTGTTTTACCTACCATGTACATATGTCGTAATCTGTCTTTTTCACCATATTTGATAATGGTTGTTTTGCCGTGATATTTATTTACTCCGATAGTTATATTATTCATAGGATTTATATATTATTAATGTTTAAAGGTTTCTTATTAAAGTAGTTATCATCTATCACAGGCTTTGCTTCATTGTTAATTTTTTCCTGAATTCGTAATTCATTATTAGCAACTCCAAGAAGAATTTTATTCTGCTCACTTATCTTATCTATGATAATATCTTTTATTTCCGGGCTTATATAATTAGCTATAGATAAAAGCATTTCGTTTTCTAATAGAAATATATTATTAACCTGTTTAAGTGAAAGGGAATTACTTGTGCCTTTTTGTTCTTCTCCGCTACTGAAAGAAGTTTCTGTATTTTTTAGTTTTTCGTCATCGTTCATAAGATTTTATTATTTATTTAATAATGTGTTGACTAATAAAGATTCACAAGTTTCTTCAATAAATCTTTTCACGGGGCGTGCTCCAAATCTTTCGTCAAGTAGTGGTTTAATTTTTTCTTCTAGTTCTTCTGCGTTTATCTCAAAAGAAACGTTATGCTTAATCAGTCTTTTTTCTACCTTCTTTATTTCAAGTTTAGCTATGTCTATTAGATTTGGCAGAGTAAGTGGATTAAAAATTAGAATGCTATCAAAACGATTAATGAACTCTAGTCTAAATATTTTTGCTAACTCAGGAATCATTTTTTCTTGTATAAACTTTGTATCCATAATATCTTCTCTTTTATTAAATGCTTCCAAAATTACACTTACTCCAATATTAGAAGTTGCCATTATGATGGAATTGCACGCATCCACTGTTTCATTTTGTCCTGATGTTAGTCTGCCATCATCTAGGACCTGCAAAAAGATATCAAAGATCTTTGGATGTGCTTTTTCTATTTCATCTAATAGTATTAAACAATGGGGTTCTTTCTGTAATGCATTTGTAAGAGCTCCACCACTTTCGTAGCCACTATACCCAGCAGGAGCTCCTATTAATCTCTGCACAGTATGATCTTGCCCGAATTCTGACATATCAAATCTTATAAAGCTTTCTTTTCTCCCAAACATAATTTCAGAAATTAATTTGGCAGTTTCAGTCTTTCCAACCCCAGATGGTCCTAATATTAAAAAAGATCCCAATGGCTTGTTTGGATTTCTTACTCCTAATTTTGCTCTTTGCAGTGTTTGTATTATTTTATTGACTGGTTTAGTTTGATTAATAATTTTAGAGTTCAATGTTTGATTTAAATTTTTTAATATTTCTATTTCGTTTCCGCTAAGTTGCATTTTTGGTATGCCTATTTTACTAGAAATGATATTAGAGATTATTTCATCCGTTAAAATTTTTTCATTCATAGATTTGGTAAGCACAATTCCTTCATCCATAAGGCTAATAGCCGCCTGTGGTAGTTGCCCCAAACTTGGAAATTTCTCTACATAAGAAATAATATCTTGCATTACCACTGAAGAAACAATAATTTTATGATCTTTGTTTAGTTGTGCTAATTTACTTTCCAATATTTGAATTTGTTCAAAATTATTCTGCTTTTTCAATCTAACTGTTTCAAACACTTTTATGAATGCCGGATACTCACGTTCTATAAAGTTATATTCTTTTGGTTCCATAGTAAGAATTACCTTAACTTCAGGATTTTTAAGAACGTCATAATATAACCTGGCTATATTTTGTAATAGGCTTGGATTTCCATATACGCTTCTGCCAAAGTTATCAATGAATAAAATACAAGAAGGTAATTCGCTCATTACGTTTTTAAAATAAATTCCTTCTTCACTTCCACTATCAAACCTAAATAAATGTTCATTACCTAACTGAACAAAGCTTAATTGCTTATATTTATCTTGCTTAATCATCCTTTCAACCCATCCATATATAAGATTTGTTTTACCTGTACCACTTAAGCCAACTATAACTATGTTGTTATTAATGCTTCGATTCGCAATTCTAGTTAATCGATCCATCTCTTCCATTCTTCCCACAACTTTCGGAAATTTACCCAAAGAAATTTCTTCTCGTAAGTCGTGATATTCAGTTTTTTTGAAAGTTTTCATTTATTTATTTTAGGCTACTATTTTTAATGTTATTCCATTTAAATTCCTTTGTTGGTATATACTAGGAATTGATTTTATTGATTTAGTTTCTTGTTCTTCTTGGTTTATATTTGGAACTGATCGAGAGTTTGCTGGTTCAGCGTTTCTTAACTCTGTTGTATTTTGAGATATTCCGAGAATCTGTAATAAAATCTCATGACCGTTGAGAAGTTTAGCTTTTAAGTTTTCCTCTGTAATTAGTTTTTCCTCTATTAGTTTTTCTAAAGATATTGGAGCTTCATTTCTTATAATATTATTAACTTCGTTTCTGTTTATACTTAATACGATAGCTTCCACCTTATCCCCTTTGGGTTTTTCTACTGCTATAGTTTTTGCTATTATTGGTGCTGTTTTAACTTCTGTCGCTTTTGCTTCAATTACTACCACCGGGGTTTCTGTTGTAGCAATTGGTATTTCCACTTTAGTGGTCACCACTTTTTCGCTTGGAACTTCTTCTGCAACAGGAGCTGTTATTTCTTTCTCTCTTGCTTCCTCCACCACTGCTGGTATTTCTGCTGTTTCATTTGTTATTGTCTCAACTGTTACAGCAGCAATTGGTATTTCTATATTCAGAATAGATTGTGCCAACGGCTCCTCAGTTATTTGTATTTGCTCTGCTGTCGTAACAGTTTGTTCTGGCTCTTTATTTTCCGGCTCATCTCTTAATAATTCAATAATTCTGTCTTCCAGTGTCGTTGCTTGGTGCTCTCTATTATCTATCGTTCTATCTACTGCTATTTGTGCCGTATCTAAATGGTTAATTTCAGTTTGTATCACAATATTTTCTGTATCCTGAATAGTTAAAGTTTCAGTTCTTTCAGCACTTTGTTCGCTGACTGCTTCTAGTCCTGTCAATAAAGATTCTACTATCACTGCTTCTTTATCTACTTCTTCTTGTTTGTCTATATCTATACTTAGTTCCAAATTCAAAGTTGCTTCTTCCAGTTTTGACCCCTCTACTTTATCGATTGGTTTTTCTTCTTCCCCTTCTTCCTTTTCCGTATATGATCTAATTTCATATTTTAGATTTCCCTCGCTGTCCATTCTTGCAGCTGTGAAATATGTGGTTTTTCCTTCTACGTGATCTAGCAACATCATGGACTGTTCTGGATTAGCAATAAGAGTGGTAAGCAGATCCACCTGTGCAGTCTTTTGTTCTTCAGTTAGTGTGGAAAGCACAAAAGTTCCTTCATATTCAAGTTTAAACTCTTCACTGCCTCCACGATTGGCTGTAATAAACTGGCTCAAAGTTTCTTCTTTTTCTTCTATCTTTTCGTCTTCAATGCTTTTTTCTTCTTTTTTTTCACCTATTACAGCTTCTTGTTCGTTGTTATTTTCATGTTCTTGATTATTAGTATCATATTCAAAATTTTCACCAAAATCTACTTCAGTTTCTTCAACATCTATCTCACTCATTACTTCTTCATTTGTATCAAATGTATCCATAGAAACAATTAATAAATAAAAACAAAAAAAATCCTGCTCAGGCAGAATTTTGGATCCTTCAAATAAATATATAAATAAAGGTTATCCTGCTCGGGACACGTAAAATGATTGGTAGTCGGACTTGTTCCTTACACCTATTGGTGTTTAGGACTTACCGTAGCGGCACTGTACTGGAATCTAACCAGTTTCCCCAATCATTTATTTTAATTTTCAAGCGAACTTCTTTAGTATATACTTACTTTATATTATGTCAAAGAAGAATGTGGATATTAAAAAAACAACAGGAAAGAGGCGAACAAGGATAATGATATTTGGAACTTTTGATGGTTTGCATCCTGGTCATATTGATTTTTTTAAACAGGCAAAAAATTTCATCAAAAATTCATTTTTAATTGTTTCAATAGCTAGAGATAAAAATGTTAAAAGAATAAAGGGGGAATATCCCATTAGAAATGAACGAGAAAGAATGATTTTAGTAAAAAAAAGCAAGCTAGCAGATAAAGTGGTTTTGGCAGGCAAGGTAAAATATTTACCCCATATATTGAAAGAAAAAATAGATATTATCGCTCTTGGTTACGATCAAAAAGCTTATGTACAAGAACTTAAAAAAGATTTGAAAAATAAAGGTATTTTTGTAAAAATTGTGCGTTTAAAATCTCATAAAGAGAAAATTTATAAGAATCACTTGCTAAAAATTAAAAGATAAATATAATAGAAATATGCAAGAAATAAATATTATAAAATATATTAAAAAAGTTTTTGGAAATAAAGATTTTGCTCCTATATTTTTTACAAGTCTGTTGTCTTTATTATTTATTGTTTTGATTGGAGTTGGCATAATCTGGCGTTATAGAGCAAATGTCTTTGGATATTTTGCTAAAGAATATTTACAAGAAGCGCAAGATAGT
This sequence comes from Patescibacteria group bacterium, assembly GCA_038061755.1. Taxonomy (GTDB): domain Bacteria; phylum Patescibacteriota; class Minisyncoccia; order Phycocordibacterales; family UBA9973; genus UBA9973. The sequence goes on from JBBTYN010000001.1 coordinate 34,784, forward strand.
AACAATAAAGACACAACATCTGCCACAGAAAAAATTATTGAAAAGCAGTTAATTTTTTCACAAGATTCTTTTGTTATTGATGCAGTTAAAAAAACCAATCCGGCTGTTGTATCTATAATTATCTCTCAGCAGGTTCCAAAATATGAAACTTATATTGACCCTAATCAACAAACAAATCCGTTTGGCGATTTATTTCCCGGTTTTAATTTTAATATTCCGCAATATCGTCAAAATGGCACAGAAAAGAAAGATATCGGTGGAGGTTCTGGATTTTTTGTTTCAAGCGACGGTTTAATTGTTACCAATAAGCATGTCGTTGACCAAAAAAATGTGGAATATACCGTGTTTACTAATGATGGCAAGAAACACAATGCCAAAGTTATTGCTCGTGATCCAGTATTAGATATTGCTCTTATTAAAATTGAGGGTACTAATTTCCCGTATCTTTTATTAGGTAACTCCGATTCTCTCCAGGTTGGACAAAGTGTCATTGCTATAGGTAATGCTCTTACTGAATATAGAAATACTGTTTCTGTGGGTGTAGTTTCAGGACTTTCACGATCCATAACTGCAGGGGATAACTTTGGTAATACAGAAGTTTTGGATCATGTAATTCAAACCGATGCAGCAATTAATCCGGGAAATTCCGGAGGACCCTTACTTAATTTGAGTGGGGAAGTTATTGGTGTAAATGTTGCTATTGCGCAGGGGTCTCAAAATATCGGTTTTGCTTTGCCTATCAATAGTGTAAAGGGAGTGATTGAATCAGTGAAATCAACCGGCAAAATTGTTCGTCCATATTTGGGTGTACGTTATGTGGTCATAGATGCAGTGATGAAAGATAAAAATAATTTAACTGTGGATTATGGCGTACTTGTCAAAATGGGGGCAACTACCAGTGATCTTGCAGTTATTCCCGGAAGTCCTGCAGATAAAGCTGGGATTGTGGAAAATGATATAATTCTTGAAATTGACGGGATAAAGCTAGACGACAAAACTAGTCTTTCTTCTATTATTCGCGGGAAAACAGTCGGACAAGTAATTAATCTAAAAATTCTTCACAAGGGCGTTGAGAAAAATGTCCAAGCAACTCTTGAAGTAGCGAAAGATTAATTAAATATCGCTCCTTTTTATGGTTGAAGATAAATAAACTCCATAGAGCATTAAGGCTCCTAAGATTAGAAAAATAAAGTTAAAAGATGGTATAAAGTTAAAGGCAATGAAAGCGACAAGTGGGGCTAAAACATAAGATACGGGGGTAGTATTGCGGTAAATTGCGATAAATTCGTCGTTTTCTCTATTGATATGTTTGAAAAAATAAATATCACTCATCACTTCTATAATAGCGGCGCCAACTCTTGTACTAAAGAGAGCGATGGCCCAAATCCAAACTTCATGTCTCTTGATAAAGAAAAGCGACAAAGTAGCAATGGAAGCGACTAAAAATCCACCGATTAGCATTTTTCTTTCACCGATTTTGTCCGAATACTTACCCAAAGGGAATTGAATTAATACAAATGGTAAAAGCATCACAGTGAATATCGTGGCTATTTCTTCCCAATTAAAACTTAAATGCGCATATAAATATATTGGAGTATAGATGACCATCCACACATAGAAAAATTGTAGAAGAAAATTTATTTTATAAGCCCGGGTGAGATTTTTATTTGCAAAAAAGTTCTTGAAAGACTGCCACGCTAAAACCTTATCATATTTTGGGTCACTCAAATTTTTTAATCCCCAGAATGTTGCTAAAAAGAAGATAGCCATTATTACAAAAGCTATAAAATAAAGAGTCGAAAAAGAAAATCCCGACAATGTTTTTCCGGAAATAATTTGCGCTATTACCCAAGCCAAATTAATAATGGTTAAATATAGCCCACGCATACTTCCCATAGAAGAATTTTTGGAAAATATTTGCAATAATTCATCCAGAGCAAAAATTATTAGAAAATTTAGAGTGAAATAAAAAATAAAAATTGGAATAATTTGAAGTGAGTTTTTAAAGATAGACAGCAAAAGAAGAGAAAATGCATTTAGACTGGATGCCCAAAGTAAAAATTTATACTCTCCTATTTTTTGAAGCATTCCAGGTATAAAAAAAAGTACAAATAAGGAAGTGATAGAACCTAAAACGTATATAAAACTGACATTCTTTTCTCCTGAAAAGATAGAGAGAAAACTAGAATTAATATAAGCAGTGAAGGCTAAATGTAAAGAGAATAAAAAACCCAATAAGAAAATATTTTTTAATTTTGGATTTCTTTTAAACATATTTCACATTTTTATACACTCAATATCACAGGTATAACTAAGGGTCTTTTGGCTGTTTTTTGATATAAGAATTTTGAAACACTTTCTCCTAAATTTGCTTTAATTATATCAAAATTTACCATATTGTTTCCATCTGGCAATGATGCCATAGGCATTTTTGCTGTTATGGTTTCTATGCCATTTTTAATAATTATTCTTACTTGACGTAAAAGCTCCTGATTTTCTTTTAAATAGACAAAACCGCGTGAAATCAAATCTGGAGATTTCTTTAATTTCCCAGTTTTTTGGTCAAGAAGCGCAATAATGACAAACATTCCATCTTGCGCAAGCATGACTCTATCTCGGATGACTATGTCCTGTGTGTCACTTATAGAAGTACCATCTACTAGCATTGCGCCACTTGGTGCTTTTTCTTTTCGCATTATCATTTTTTGTCCATCAGCCGATATTTCAATGATTGAACCGTTGTCTGGGACAATAATATTTTCTTCCGACATTCCAAGATCCATAGCGAGTTCTTTGTGTAGCACTAGACGATAATGATTGCCATGAATTGGAATAAAGAATTTTGGATGAGTTTTTCGATGGAGCCATTTTACGTCTTCTTGATTGCCGTGTCCAGTAGCGTGGACGAAGTCTTCACCCGCGGTGCGATAACTAATAACTCGCACGCCTTGTCTAGATAACCCGTCTCTCATTTTTACTACTGCCAATTCATTGCCTGGAACAATAGAAGCTGAAAGTATTATCGTGTCTCCTTTATGTAAAGAAAATTTCGCATTAGATTTATTAGCGGCGCGATTGAGTGCGGCAAATTCTTCACCCTGCGCGCCTGTCATTAGAACAACAATTTTATTTGGTGGATAATTATTTGCTTCTTCCAGTGGTATAATGGTGCCTTTTTTAGGGGCAAAGAATCCGGCCTCGATGGCTACTTCAATGTTTGTTTTCATTGAACGTCCATCAATTGCTATTTTTTTTCCCAAGGATTCAGCCACTTTAACAATATGCGCCAAACGAGTAATGTGAGAAGAAAAAGCTGCGATAATTATTCGTCCTTGGATCTTTTTAATTAAATTTTCTAATCCTTGATGTACTTTTATTTCTGGTAAAGAAAATCCCTCATTTTCAATATTGGTAGAATCTGTCATCAATAGAAGAACTTTCGCTTTATCAAAAATAGAATATTCTTTTTCTTCTTCTTTGGAAACAATTCCGTCTATTTGGTCAAGTTTATAATCTCCCGGAGTTACTATCCAGCCATGTTCAGTTTCTATTATTATTCCCATTGAATCAGGAATTGTGTGTGTAACACCAAAGAACCTAATTTTTATTTTTCCGCATGTAATAACAGAATCTTTTTCAACAACATTTTCTTTAAGTGCTGGCAAGTGAGGGAATTCTGCTTGTCGCTTTTTCATCATTAACATAGAAAGGTTTCTAGAATACAAAGGAGGATTCCCGATACGGGAAAGTACTAGTGGTACCCCTCCAATATGATCTAAGTGTCCATGAGTAATTATCAATGCTCGTATTTTATTTTTGCGTTCTTCTAAATAAGTTGTATTTGGAATAACATAATCAACTCCAGGGGTTAATTCATTTGAAAAATGCATACCAGCATCTATTACGATGATGTCGTCATTTATTTCTATTGCTGTCATGTTTTTACCGATTTCTTCCACTCCACCAAGAGGAATAATACGAATTACATTTTTTTCTACTGGTGGAATTTTTCCATTTACGATTTTATATTGATTTTTTATTCCAAACGGGCGTTGTCTAGAATTTTTCCCAAATTTTTTTTGAGTGTATTGATAAGTAGAATTTTTTATTGTTTTTTTTCCATGTTCCTCATTCGCATAGTTATGCGTAGTTTTTTGATTATGTATTTTATTTTCTTTTTTATCTTCAATTTTAAGTGAAGAAAAAGAAAGTCTTGTTTTTTTTATCATAATTATTTTTTTTAGATAGAGCCTTAAAATCTATTTGGTAAATATTCTCCAAACATTTTCTGTTTCAGTGTACCATGAATATATACTTAAAAAACGATCAGCTGGGGAGATAATGTGATTAATAGAAAGGCCTTTTAAATTTTTTGATACTATGTAAATAAAATTAGGGCTATATAGAAAAACTGCTGGCATGTTTTTTTTGATTTGATCTTCAAATTGCGCGTATTTTTTGATTCTAGCTTGTTCATTAATTGTAATAGATGCATCTTCTAAAATTTTATCTGCTTTTGCATTAGTATATATAGCGACGTTAAGACCAGGGTCTTTTCTTTGTGATGAGTGCCAAAAAGCAAATAAATCAGATTCATGGTTTATAATTTGTCCAAATAATAGCGCATCATAATCACGCGGACGAATTACACTTTGATTTAAATTACCAATTTCAAAAGTTTTTATATTAACTTTTATTCCAATTTTAGATAAATTTTCTTTAATTATTTCGGCAGTTTTTATGAGCTCTTCTGCATTACCTGTCGAGATAGAAAATTCTAAAATAGTGGTAGTTTTCTTTTTATTTTTATCAATTGTTATTTTTTGTAAAAATCCATCTGGACCTTTCGACCAGCCATCTTTTGCTAAATTGTTTTGTATATTTTGCAAGGTAAGCTCACGAGAAGAATTATTTTCCGCAGATAATTTTTGATAGGCAATCATATTTGGTGGGATGGGATCATCTATGGCATTTCCATAATTAAAAAGAATTTTCTGAACTATCTTGTCTTTGTCTATAGCTTGGTCAATGGCTTTAGTGATTACTTTATTAGCAAAAAGAAGATTTTTATTTTGATTAAAGAAAAGTCCGAATATCCTTGGAAGCACATAAGACTCTATTTGATAATTTCTTTCTTTTAAAATATCCGCATTTAAAGGAGTGATAGAGCTTATTTGGTCTACGTCTCCATTTTCAAGCGCGTGGATAAGGTCGTCTTCATTTGAATAAAAATACAAACTTACTTTTTTAATATATGGTTCACCTAATATAAATTTATTATATGATTCTAATTCATAAGAATTTATAACTCCGGATGATTCTTTGGCGACATTTTTTATTAAATAAGGTCCAGAACCGATCGGGGAAGTGTTTGCGTTATTTAGTTCTATGGAAGAATTATTCCATATATGTTGAGGCATTATCCCGAGTGTTAAATTTTCTAAAAATGATGGATAAGGTTTTTTAAGAGAAAATTCTATCGTTTTAGCATCTATTTTTACTGCATTTACACCATCAAAGTCTACTTTACGCAGGCTTTTTATGACGGGATCTTTTATTTCATTTATAGTAAAGATTACATCGTCCACGGTAACAGGTTTTCCATCTTGAAAATACATTTTGTCTTTTAATGTAAATTTATAAGTTAAACCATCTCCTGACATCTCGTATTTTTCTGCCAAGTCTGGGAATATGGTACCGTCAGGATTTTTTCTCATTAGTCCTGAATAAATAAGTGAGACTAGGTCAAGGTCAGCAGGAGAATTCGCTAATACTGGATTTATAAAACGTGGAGTACCGATAATGCCTTCAGAAATAGAACCTCCATGGAGTGGTATACTGACCATAAGAGATTTATTTATGCTTTCAAGTATTATTACTGTGCTTATTAAAAACGTTAACAATAAGAAAACAAAAACAACTCGTTCTTTTTTTGAGAACGTGCTGAAAATTGAATTAATTTCGTCTTTTTTAGGTAATTTACCAGTAATTTTAAACTGGCGAATACGACTATATAAATTTTGCATATATTATATGAAACAAAGATAAAACAAAGTTAAATTAACTCAAATTAACTATTGGCTTTTATTATTATACTGAGTAAGGCAAATAAAGCAAAGAGAATTCCACAAATAAGTGACAAGTAAAAAAGAAACTTTTCAAAGCCTCGGCGAGTATGATGAAAAGATTGTGTATCTCCTCCACCCAAAGCGCCTCCTAAACCAGCAGCAGATTGCTGTAGTAAAATTGCGGTTACTAGTATTACTGAAAGGATAATCTGCGCATAAGGCAGAATCTTAGCTACTAAATTCATAGAGTGATTATTGCATATAAGAACACAGAAAGCAAATTATTTTCCTTGACATATACCCCCAATGGGTATATGCTTTAGGTATGCAAAAAAGCAAACAAAAGTTGATAAATCGGCTTAAGATAATCGAAGGACAGGTGCGCGGATTGCAGAATATGATTGAAAAAGACATCTATTGTATTGATGTTATTACTCAGACGTCGGCTGTAAAGCAGGCTTTGTCTTCTGTAGAAGATGTTTTGATGGAAAACCATTTAGGTTCTTGTTTAGTCCACCAAATCAAAAAAGGAGAAACAGCTAAAGCAACGAAAGAAATGCTAAAAGTTTATCAACTTAAAAGAAAATAGAATGAAAAAAGAAACATATCAAATAAAAGGAATGCACTGTGCTTCATGCGCCAGTATTATAGAAAGGACTGTCAAAAAAATTGATGGTGTAGAAGATATTTCAGTGAATAATGGCACTGAAAATGCAAAAATTTCTTTTGATAATACAAAAACTAATATTGAACATTTCAATAAAAAATTAGAACCACTTGGTTATTCTTTGGTTGGCGCAGAATCTCACAGCATGAGTGCAGGAGAGATGGGAATGAGTGAAAATAAGCATGCTGAACATTTAGGATTTAATCAATCAAAAAAGGAAAAACTTGCAGAAGTTGCAGATATGCGTTCAAAAGTAATATCAGCAATTCCTTTGGCTATTATAAGTGTTTTTATTATGGCTTGGGATATTTTATCAATATATAAAATAGTTCCTGAAATGAGCTTTACAGTTAAAGAATTTTTCCATCATTTATTACCCATAATGGCTACTTATATTCTTTTTGTTGTAGGTAAACCTTATTTGCTTGGATTTTATCGTTTCCTTCGTTATGGAAAAGCAAATATGGATAGTTTGATTGGTATTGGAACAGTTACTGCTTTTAGTTATAGTTTTATTGTCACAGCATTTGAAGATGTGCTTAAACCATTTTTAAATGTTAGTGTAACTTATTTTGATGTCACAATTATTGTTATTACTTTTATTGCTCTCGGAAAATATCTTGAAGCTCGTTCAAAAATAAAGACAGGAGATGCAATAGAAAAACTTCTTAATCTTCAAGCAAAAACTGCTTTAGTTATTCGAGATGGCAAAGAAATAGAAATTCCTGTTAATCAAGTTGTGCATGGCGATTTAATTATTGTAAAGCCTGGAACAAAAATTCCTGTTGATGGTGTAATCACAGAAGGCTCGTCTTTTGTTGATGAGTCTATGGTGACTGGTGAACCTATGCCTGCGCAGAAAAAAGCTGGTGATTCTGTCGTGTCTGGAACCATAAATACTAATGGTTCATTTACTTTTAAAGCCACTAAAGTTGGCTCTGAAACTTTGCTCGCGCAAATAATAAAAATGGTAGAAGACGCGCAAGGAAGCAAAGCGCCGATTCAAGCCTTAGCGGATAAAATCTCTTCTATTTTTGTTCCTGTTGTTCTTGTAATTGCTTTCGTGACACTTTTTGTATGGTTTGTAGTTGGGACAAGATATTTAGGTTTTTCTCAAGCCCTTTCTTTTGGTTTAGTTTCTTTTGTTGGTATTCTCGTTATTGCTTGTCCTTGCGCATTGGGACTCGCTACACCAACAGCGATTATTGTAGGTGTTGGTAAAGGCGCTAGAGAAGGAATTTTAATTAAAGATGCCTCAACATTAGAGAAACTTCATAAAGTAGATACTGTGATTGTAGATAAAACTGGTACGATTACTATTGGTAAACCGACTCTTGTTGATATAGAAAATTTCTCTTCTTTTAAACAAGAAGAATTTATATCTATTCTTGCTTCGCTTGAAAAAAAATCAGAACATCCGATAGCGCATGCAATTATTAATTATGCGCAAGACCCCGAAGGAAAGAGTACTTCCTACGGGGCAAGAAAAAATACACAATTTTTTGATGTACAGAATTTTGAAATAATACAAGGTAAAGGTTTAAAAGGTTCGATTAAAGATATTCTATATTATGCAGGTAATGTAAAACTGATAAAAGATCTTGGTATTGTTTTTGATGTTTCAAAAATTGAACAATATACAGCACAAGGCAAAACACCGGTTATTCTAGCCACATCTGAAAAAGTTTTGGGTTTTGTAATGGTGGCTGATGAAATAAAAAATGAATCAAAACAAGCAGTTGCTGATTTGCATAAACTTGGTATAAAAGTTGTGATGTTGACTGGTGACGATGAAAAAGCAGCGAAATATATGGCATCACTAGTTGGTATTGATGAAGTTGTCGCCCATGTATTACCAGCAGATAAATTGGCAAAAATAAAAGAATTGCAAGAAAATGGAAAGGTGGTGGCTATGGCAGGAGACGGTGTGAATGATGCTCCAGCTCTTGCTCAGGCGGATGTAGGTATAGCTATGGGTACAGGTACAGACGTTGCCATAGAGTCTGCTGGTATCACACTTTTGGGTGGAGATATTTCAAAACTTGTAAAAGCAATTAAATTGTCTAAAATAACAATGAGAGGAATTAAACAAAATCTTTTCTGGGCATTCTTTTATAATATTGTGGGTATACCGCTTGCTGCAGGATTATTTTATCCAATTTTTGGATGGTTGCTTTCTCCAGTATTTGCAGGGTTTGCTATGGCAATGTCGAGCGTGTCAGTAGTCGGAAATTCCTTACGTATTAAAAGTAAAAAATTGTAATTGTAATAAAATAAATTTATGAAAAAATATACTTTTCATGTTTCTGGCACACATTGCACATCTTGCAAAATCTTAATAGAAGATATTTTGAAAGAGCAGGATTTTATAAAAAGTGTGCGAGTTGATTTAAAAAAAGAAATTGTGGAGATAGAAACTGATAGCGATAAAAGCTCCGAAGAGTTAGCTCAAATTTTAACAAGTAAAACAAAAGTAAATGGTTATACGCTTTCAATTGAAAAAACGATAGAAGAAAAGAAAAATGATGATGTAATTTGGAAAGCCATACCTCTCGGGCTTGTTTTTGTAGTGTTGTTTTTCTTGTTACAAAAGTCTGGTATCCTTAATTTGAGCTTTGGTAGCACCATAACACCAATGACTAGTTTTATAATTGGAATTGTTGCTTCACTTTCTAGTTGTTTGGCAGTGGTGGGTGGTTTGATATTGTCATTATCAGCAAAAATAGCAGAAGACGATAGTGGAAAAAATAAAAAGCCTTTAGTGTTATTTCATACTGGAAGATTATTTGGTTTTGCTGTACTTGGTGGAATACTCGGACTTCTCGGAAAAGAAATAGGTATCAGTTTTATTTTTTCTACGATACTTGGACTTTTTGCTTCAGTCGTAATGTTTTTACTTGGCATCAATTTACTCGGTATTTTAAAGAAAAATATATTTACATTACCGAGTAATATATTTTCTTTTTTTAGAAAAGTAGAACATACAACCTTAGCGCCTATTATAGTAGGCATAGGGACATTTTTTTTACCTTGTGGTTTTACCCAAGCAATACAAATTACGGCGCTTTCAAGCGGATCATTTATGTCAGGGTTGTTAATTATGTTCTCATTTGCGCTTGGCACATTGCCTGTCTTGGCATTATTATCATTTAGTTCAGTTTCATTTGCTCATTCTAAATATGCCCCACTTTTTTTTAAAGTAGCTGGTGTTGTGGTAATTGTTCTTGCTTTGTTTAATTTTATTAATAGTCTGGTGGTCATAGGTCTTATTCCACCAATTTTTAACTTTTAGTTTAAAATATATTATGACCCATTCGACCAACTTAGGGTCATGGTGATAAAATAGAACCATGAAAAATATAGCAATATCAATTTTAATAGCATTAGTACTTATTGTCGTAGCTTTTATGATTGCAAAAGGTAGAGTTTCTACAACGCCTTCTAACGTAAATAATATTTCTGTGATAGACGGGAAACAAATTATAGATCTCACCGCGAAGGGAGGTTATTCTCCTGGAAAAAGTATTGCCAAAGCTGGCATTCCTACTATCTTGCGATTTACCACAAATGGAACATTTGATTGTTCTTCGTCTATACGAATTCCATCTATGAATGTGAGTAAAAATCTGGCATTAGCAGGAATTACCGATATTGATTTAGGAAGTCCTAAAGTAGGAATCCTGAGAGGCAGTTGCGGTATGGGTATGTATCCATTTGAAATTGATTTCCAAAATTGATTTAAAGTTTAAAAAAATATTATTAAAGATATTAAGGTAACACTTTATCAGTAAATACTACGAGTCTTTCGTTATGACTTTGAGATAGTTCATTCCAAAGTCCAGAGCAAGTTATTAAGTTAAGGTGCGCTTTTCCGTCATTTAAATTAAACACCAATGAAGCATCTGCCTTCGGATTATAACTTTGAATATCATGCACTAAGAAAGTGGTTGTTTTTCCATTGTCATTTTCAACATATATTTTGTCTCCCTTTTGCAACTTAGATAAATTATCAAAAACTGCAGGTCTATTATTTTTCCATCCAGAATGACCATCAACAACAGAACTTCCTGATTCTCCAGGACGTGGTCCTAGATTAAACCAAGCTACATTGTCCGGTTGTTTGGGTACATCCATTGCTCCATCTGACGTAATGCCCACTTGTTCAATACTGGTGTCAACATTAAGTTTTGGAATTTTGAGACGAACAGGAAACCCTAAATCAGTCTGATTAATAACAGGTAGTTTGAGTTCGACAGCAGGTTTTGTAATTTGTGAAGTTAAAACAAATGCTAAAAGAAGAACGAATATAATTTTTGGATAATATTTTGCCATAGATTATTTTGTTCTGAAGGATAACCAGTTTTAGGCAATTTAGGAGTTACTGTTGGAATTACAGCAGGGGCTGTTACTGTTGGAACTACAGCAGGAGGTGTTATTGTCGGTGCAGGGGCTGTTACTGTTGGAACTACAGCAGGAGTTCCACATGATGGTACGCTAATTGTGTCTGCATTGGTCGTTACAGTTCCGCCAAAAGCTAGAGCTCTTCCGTTCCAAGTTACAGTACTACCTACAGTAATACCTGAAGTATCTATATCAGTTCCTATAAAACTAGAATTGGCGCCAAGAGTGGTAGCTTGAGTTGGGGTCCAAAAAACATTACAAGATGATGCACCACCAGAAAGAGTTACATTAGAGTTAGCAACTGTTGTCAATGCGCCATCAATTCTAAAGATATATGTTCCAGAACCATTTAAAGTAATTCCACCTGTACCAATAGATGCAGCGGCCGTAATACAATAAACTCCGGGTGTTAGGGGTTGAGGTAAAAGACTTAAGTCAGTTGCAGAATTGAAATTAAAATCACACGACTGTGAGTTTAAAGTACCTAATGCACTACCTTGATCTGTGCCTGCTTGATTGTAAGAACTGTCTGCAACATGTGTTGTGCCATTTATTGTAGGCATAACTGCAGGTGGAGTAGTATAGCCAACATCACCAGTAATAGTTGTTCCAGTTGTGTTGGTATAAGTACTACTAAGGACTCCATATGTACTTGCTTCTCCGAGAGATGGAGTTGTTGCTGCAAGTAGAGTGATTGGTAAAATGAAGCCGAACGAAAACAGAGAAGCAAAAAGAATTACTTTTAACTTATTTATTTTTTGTATTTTTATAGATTTTTTTATTTAAACAGTTGATAATTATTGATTAATTTTGTCGACCTTATCACAAAGTAGAGAAAAAATGCTAGGACCTTTTTATGATATAATAATTATATCATAGCAATAGTACGTTTGTCATTATAAATTTTAATAAAGTGTAATTATGGTACTATGGGTAAATTATGAGATATATCTTTGTTATAATTAGCAGTGTTGTTATAGTTGTAAGTTTAGTTGCGCTTGGTTTTAATTTTAAACAAGTCAACGAAGAACGAGTAACACTAACGACTAATTTAGAACAACGAGCTTCTTTACTTTCTGATTCTTTAAAAGAATCTGTTGAACCTTATTATGCCAATTCTTCACAGTCTTCATTTCAAACTTCTCTTCAAAAAGTTGTAAATAAATTTGCTAATCGCGAACGCTTGGCAGGGATTGCTCTCTATGACAATAAAGGAACGCTCTTGGCCACTTCTTCTGGATTGCCTAAAACTATAATTGAAAATGTAAAAATTGTTACTGATGCAATGGATAGCAATACATCAAACAATGATTTTTTTAATGCTGATGGAGAAAGACGTTATGTGCATGTTGATCCATTACATAATGATGAAAGTATTGTGGGAGCGCTTATGGTTGTGCAAAACGCTGGATATATAAATACAAGTATTGGTGAAATTTGGAAAGGAAATTTATTAAGATTAGGAATTCAAATAATCATCTTTTCAATCACAATTTTTATAATTTTAAGATTTTTTGTTTTTCGTCAAGTAATTCGTTTAGTTGAATCTGTAAAAAAGATTCGAATGGGAGAAGGAAAAGAATCTTTTAAAGACGAAGGTAAATATTCTTTTTTTACACCTTTAGCTAAAGAAATTAACTATATTACTAAAAGTCTTTCACAGGCGCGTTTGTCAGCTAGTGAAGAGGCTCGAATGAGACTTGAAAAAATTGATAGCCCGTGGACCGCTGAGCGTTTGTCTGAATTCGCCAAAGCGCATCTCAAGAATAGACCTATTTTTGTTGTATCTAACCGTGAGCCATATGAACATTTTAATTCAAAAGGAAAAATAAATTATAAAGTACCAGCTAGTGGAATGATCACTGCTATTGAAAAAGTTGTAGAAGCTTGTGGTGGCACATGGATTGCTTGGGGTAGCGGAGAGGCAGACAAACAAACCGTAGACAAAGATAATAAAATTAAAGTACCTATCCAAGAACCTAAATATACCCTTAAAAGAGTCTGGCTTTCTGAAGAGGAAATTAATGGATATTATAAAGGATTTTCAAATGAAGCTTTATGGCCACTTTGTTTAATGGCTCACACTCGTCCTCTATTTAGGAAAGAAGATTGGTATGAATATAAAAAAGTTAATAGGATATTTGCAAAAAGTGTGCTTGAAGAGATAAATAATGTTTTAAATCCATTGATTTTAATTCAAGATTATCATTTAGCACTTTTGCCACAGATGATAAAAGAAAGTCGACCTGATGCTCAGGTGGGTATATTTTGGCATATACCATGGCCAAGCCCTGAAGCATTTAGTGTTTGCCCTTGGCGTAAAGAAATATTGCAAGGAATGCTCGGTGCTGATATAGTTGGTTTTCATATTCAACAATTTTGTAATAATTTTATAGATACTGTTGGAAAAGAATTAGAATCTTTATGTGATATTGAACAGTTTGCCGTAACTTATCAAAATCACACCAGCTATATTAAATCATTTCCTATTAGTATTGCTTTTACGGGTAGTGGTAATGACATTTTATACGATGCAAATATTGGAAAAACATTTTTAGAGAAATTAGGCATACATACTAAATATGTTGGTTTAGGAGTTGATCGAATGGACTATACAAAAGGACTTCTCGAAAGATTTAAGGCTATAGAATTTTTCCTTGATGCTTATCCAACATATAAAGAGAACTTTACATTTTTACAAATAGCTTCGCCAAGCCGTGAGAGTGTTCCAAAGTATAAACAGTTTAGTGAAGATGTAACAAAAGAAGCCAAACGCATAAACGATAAATTTAAAACAAAGTCATGGCAACCCATTGTTCTTGTAAAGAAACACCATTCGCACGAAGAGTTAGGTCCTCTTTTTAAAATTGCTGATGTCTGTATGATAACTTCTTTGCATGATGGTATGAATTTAGTGGCTAAAGAATATGTCGCCGCTCGGGATGACGAGAATGGTGTTTTGATACTAAGTAAATTTACTGGTGCTGTTCGAGATCTCAAAGGTGCCATAATTGTAAATCCATATAGCGCCGAAGAAACATCTGAAGCTATAAATACTGCGTTAAATATGCCATTACCAGAAAAAGAAAAAAGGATGAAAAAGATGCGAGAATCTGTTAAAAATTACAATATTTACCGTTGGTCTGCGGAATTTATTAGAGCAATAACAAGCTTAAGTTAGCATATGAAATATGTATTTAAAGACTTTTTTGAGATTAAAAGATTGATAGAAAAAAAAGATGGATTTATTTTACTTTTAGATTTTGACGGAGTACTTTCAGCCATTGCACCAACCCCAGACGAAGCATTTATTTCAGATGAAAATCTAATGCTTTTTAAAAAATGTGCCAAACTTTTTCCTGTCGCCATTATCACTGGTCGGGAATTTACTGACATTAAGAAAAAAATAAACATAAATAAATTTTTATATATTGCGAGCCACGGTCTTGAGTGTAATGAGAATGGTAAATATCACGTTAAAATAATTCCTAAAAAGATAATCGGGTCCATAAATTTAGCGAAGCAAAAAATTAAAATGCTTATGCAACGTTATCCGGGAATGATCTTTGAAGATAAGAATTTTATGTTTGCTGTTCATTATCGTGTAATGAATCCAAGGTTGGTAAAAGGTTTTATTCAAGAAGTAATATCTATTTTAAAACCGATTATTAAACAAAATAAATTGCGTCTTGATCATAATTTAAAAACTTTTGAATTACGACCTGAAATTGGTTGGGATAAAGGAGACAGTGTACTCTTTGCTGAGAAATATTTTAATAAAAAAACAGGAAAAAAACTTGTACCGATTTATATTGGTGATAGCCAAACAGACGAGGATGCTTTTGTTGTATTAAAAAAAGATGGAATTACTATTCGTGTTGGTAAAAATAATAAAAGTTCAGCGAAATGGTATTTAAAAAATCAAAAAGAAGTTAGCCTTTTTCTAAAATGGTTATTGTCTTTTGTGAATTAGAAAAACAAGCCAATTTTTTAGCTATCAGCTATAATAATTACCATGGATACGAAATGGTATTTATTGTCGCAGGAACAAATATTTAAAAAACTTAATACGTCATTGCGCGGGCTTTCTCTTGACGAGGTTCAGAATCGAATTAAACAGTATGGTTTTAATGTTTTGCCAGAGAAAAAACCTACTTCTTTAGTACGTCTTTTTTTTAATCAATTCAATAGTCCTCTCATTTTTATATTAATAATAGCGAGTTTTATTACTTATATAATCGGAGAAACAACAGATGCGTGTATTATCTTAGCAGTGCTCATCTTTAATGCAATTGTTGGAACAATTCAAGAAGGTAAAGCCCAAAATACTCTCAATGCTCTTAAAAAGTTTGTTGAAACAAAAGCAACTGTGTTACGTAATGGTACGGAATTTATTATTTCAGATAATGAAGTAGTTCCCGGAGATATAATTGATTTACAAGAAGGAGAAAAAATACCTGCTGATGCGCGAGTTATTCTGTCACAAAATCTTAAAGTAGACGAAGCTTCACTTACGGGAGAATCAGAATCAGTTTACAAAATATTTGATGTGCTTACACAAGATACAGTTTCTGTTGCCGATCAAAGAAATATGTTATTTAAAGGAACGAACATTGTTTCTGGGAGCGGAAGGGCTGTGGTTGTAGCAACAGGATCCAATACAGCTATTGGCAGTATTGCCAAAGAAATTTCTTCAATTGATACAGAAATTCCCTTGAAAGCGAATATTCGATATTTATCCCGAGCAATTATTATTACTGTTGGAATAATTTGCACCTTATTATTTGGTATTGGTATTGCTACTGGTGAATCAATACGAACTATGTTTACCATTGTCGTATCGCTTTCTGTTTCTATCATTCCAGAAGGATTACCTATTGTTATAACTTTAGTGCTTGCAACAGGCGTTTGGCGAATGTCTAAACGTAATGCATTAGTAAAAAAACTGCAAGCAGTTGAAGCGCTTGGTCAAGCACAAATTATTGCAGTTGATAAAACTGGCACTATTACAAAAAATGAATTAGTTGTGCGACAAGTATGGACGGTAGATAAATTATTTGATATTGGTGGTATTGGCTATGAACCTGTTGGAGATGTGACATTAAGAAATAATGTTATTGATGCGGTCAATCACCCTGAATTACTTATGGTTGGTAAAGTTGTCGCCTTGTGTGCCAGTGCTAGGCTTTTATTTTCTGATACCAAAAAACGTTGGTTTATTGCAGGCGACCCAACAGAAGCGGCCATGGTAGTTTTTGCAAAGAAAATTGGGTTTAACAAAGAAGACTTGCTTATTGAATTACCACTTTTACAAGAAATGCCATTTGATTATAAACTCAAATATCGGGCAGTGGTTAATTCTGTTGAAGGTAAAAATTTACTGACAGTAATTGGCGCCCCAGAAATTATTATTGAGCTTTCAAAAAATATAATAAGTGTGGAAGGTTCTCGTTTGATAAGAGAAGAAGATAGAAAAAAATTAGAAGAAGTATTAACAGCAATGTCTCTCTTGGGACAACGTGTTGTTGCTATTGGTATTAATAATAATGTTCAAAATATCAATAGTCCACAATTAGTTTCAGACTTAACTTTTGTCGGTTTTTTAGCAATGAAAGATATTTTACGTCCTGAAGTAAAAGATGCAATGGATCGGGCTCAAGAAGCAGGCATTAAGGTTGTGATGATTACAGGTGACCACAAGATTACCGCTATGGCAATTGCTCGTGAAGCAGACATATATCATGATGGTGATGAAATACTTACTGGAAGTGAAATTGATACAATGAACGACTCTGAACTTTCGGATAAATTGTCTCGAACGACAGTATTCGCCAGAGTAACACCTGAACATAAATTAAAAATTATTACTGCGTTCAAAAAACGTGGTGAAATTATTGCAATGACGGGTGATGGAGTCAACGATGCACCATCACTTGTGGCCGCGGATCTTGGGGTGGCTATGGGTAATATTGGCACAGAAGTGGCAAAAGAAGCGGCTGATATTATACTTCTTGACGATAATTTCGGCAGTATTGTGTCTGCCGTTGAAGAGGGAAGAAGTATTTATAAAACGATAAAGAAAGTGATTTTATATCTTTTCTCAACCAGTATCGGTGAAGTATTAACAATAATTGGAGCTTTGCTTTTGGGTATGCCCCTACCAATTTTAGCGGCTCAAATTATTTGGCTTAATTTTGTGACAGACGGTTTTCTTGATGTATCGCTTGCCATGGAACCAAAAGAAAAAGGACTTTTGTTGGGCAAGTTTCAAAAACCAAAGAAATATCTTATTGATAAATTAATGTTACAGAGAATGATTTTTATGGCTATTCCTATGATGGTAGGCACACTTTTTTTATTTCAAAGATATGTAGATATAAATATTGAGAAGGCATGGACTGTCTCGCTCACGACACTTGCAGTGTTTCAATGGTTTAATGCGTGGAATTGCAGATCTGATTCAAAATCAATTTTTCAATTAAATCCTCTTTCAAATAAATTTTTAGTTGGTGCGACAATGATTGTTATTTCTCTTCAATTATTTGCAATATATACGCCAATACTACAAAAAATATTACATACAGTTCCACTTGAGCTTTTTGATTGGTTTATAATTATTCCAGTTGCATTATCTATCGTATTTGTTGAAGAAATACGTAAATTATTTTATAGAAGAAAAATAATTTAAGTTTCTTTTTCTCTTTATTTTTCACCTATAATCTGTTAGAGTTTTTAATATGTCACTAAGTATTGGAATAGTCGGTCTGCCGAATGTGGGTAAGTCCACGCTTTTTAATGCGCTTACCAAGAAAAGTGTGCCGGCAGAAAATTATCCTTTTTGTACGATTGATCCATCAGTTGGTATTGTGTCGGTGCCAGATGAACGCTTGACTAAGCTTTCAGAGATTAGTAAATCAAAAAAAACTATTCCAGCTGTAGTGGAATTTGTTGATATTGCAGGATTAGTTAAAGGTGCTTCAGAAGGCGCAGGACTTGGTAATAAATTTCTGTCACATATTCGTGAAGTGGATGCCATTATTGAAGTAGTACGAATTTTTGAGGATAAAGATATGATTCATGTTCACGATAAGATTGACCCGCTTTTTGATATAGAGGTTATAAATTTTGAACTTGAACAAGCCGGAATTAAAAAACCAACACTTTATGTTTTGAATACTTCCGAGGTAGCAGAAAATATTAAAAAAGATTTTGTTTCCAAGCTTCCGGGCCCATATATTGAAGTTGACCCAATTTTCGGTACAGGTTTAGATAATTTAATAAAAGCTAGTTACGATTTATTAAATTTAATTACTTTTTTTACCACTGGAGAAGATGAGTCTCGGGCATGGACTACTCTCCGTGGAGCAATTGCTCCTTTCGCTGGTCGCTCTATTCATACAGATTTTCAACAGAAATTTATTCGTGCGGAAGTGGTATCTTATGATCAACTCATTGAAGCTGGAAGTTTTGCTAAAGCTCGTGAGCATGGTTGGGTCCGCACTGAAGGGAAAACATATGTAGTTCAGGATGGGGATGTGATAGAATTTTTAATATGATAAAAACTTTTTATGTAAAGGATTGGCCCTTTGACTCTGCTCAGGATAAAACTAATTATGAACTTCTAGATACAGGGGAGGGGGAGAAGTTGGAGAGATTCGGTAAATATATTTTTGTGCGACCTTATGAGGACGCAGTTTGGCCAAAGACTTTGAGTAGTAAAGAATGGATAAAAGTTGATGGAAAATTTTGGAGTTCTAAAGTTGGCGCCAAGGCTGGATGGAAAATGTCAAAGGGCATCTTTGACATGAAAGCAAAATGGGAGATGGAATATAAAGGAATAAAATTTTTAGCTAATCCGACTCCTTTTAGGCATTTAGGATTTTTTCCAGAGCAGGCAAGTCATTGGGATTTTATAGAAGAAAAAATTAAAGAAGCAATAAGGGAGAATTCTGGAAAGAATTTTTTTGAAACTGCGCCCTCGGAGACAAAAGGACAGGGGACCCACACGTTTCTTAAAAATTCTTTCCAGAATTCTCCCGTGAAATTCTTAAACTTATTTGGCTACACAGGAGTGGCGAGTTTATTTGCGCTGCGTG
>JBBTYN010000001.1:54115-66139 GCA_038061755.1 Patescibacteria group bacterium
AAATTCTTAAACTTATTTGGCTACACAGGAGTGGCGAGTTTATTTGCGCTGCGTGCTGGCGCAGAAGTTACTCACGTTGACGCATCAAAGCAAACTTTAAATTGGGCTAAAGAAAATCAAAAGTTAAATGCTGAGCTAGCCAAAGCGCCAATGCGTGTAATAGAAGATGATGTTTTAAAATTTCTTGAGAGAGAGGAAAAAAGAGGAAATAAATATGATGCAGTGATAATGGATCCGCCAAAGTTTGGCAGGGGGCCAAAAGGGGAGGTTTGGAAGATTGAAGAAATGTTACCAAAACTTCTTCTGGCGGTGAAAAAAGTTTTGAGCGATAAACCTCTTTTTGTAATTTTAACTTCTTATGCTATTGATTCTTCTTCGCTTTCTTTAGGTTACGCACTTGAAGAAATAATGAAAAGTTTTAATGGAAAAGTAGAAAATGGAGAATTGTGCATTTTAGAAAAATCTAACAATCGTATTATCTCACTTGCGAATACAGCTATTTGGGTGGTAAAATAAAACTATGGAAACACAATCAAAAGTTTTGAAGTGGGCTCTTATTGTTGGTATTGTTATCGTGCTTAATATGTTTTTTAACTATACGCTTTCTTTGGTTTATAAAAATCCTAAATATGAAGTATTTTGCCCTAATACTTCTCAGGTAGTGGAAACTGTAAATAATCAAGAACAATGTGTAGCCACTGGTGGTCAATGGAATCCGAATACTTATAATCAATATAATCAACCGGCACCAGTATCTGTGGGGAAAACAGCGCCACAAGGATATTGCGACCAACAATTCACTTGCCGAAATAATTATGATGCTGCGCAAAAAGTATATAATAGAAATGTATTTATTACTTTAGTTATTCTAGGCGCAATTTGTGTGGCAATAGGAAACTTTTTTGCAGGTAATATGCTGATCAGTATTGCGTTATCCTTAGCTGGAGTTTTGTCATTTATTATCGCTTCAATGCGATATTGGACTTCGGCAGATGATTTAATTAAAGTAATTATTTTAGCAATTGCCCTAGCTATTCTGATTTGGGTGGCTATGAAAAAGTTTAAAAGCAACTAACTGGTATAAATGAATGGTAAAACTATACGACCATAAAAAAATTGAAAAGAAGTGGCAAACTATTTGGGAGAAAAAAGGAGTTTATAAAACCTTAAATAATTCTAAGAAGAAAAAATATTACAGCTTGATTGAATTTCCTTATCCGTCTGGGGATGGACTTCATGTCGGGCATCCTCGACCATATATTGGAATGGATATTATTTCCAGAAAAAGGAGACTAGAAGGTTTTAATGTTTTATATCCTATTGGCTGGGATGCATTTGGTTTGCCGACAGAAAATTATGCGATAAAAACAGGCAAGGATCCAAGAATGGTTACTAAAAAAAATACAGACACATTTCGTCGCCAAATAAAATCACTCGGTATCTCTTTTGATTGGTCGCGAGAAATCAATACGACTGATCCGAAATATTATAAATGGACCCAATGGATATTTTTACAATTTTTTAAAAAAGGTTTGGCTTATAAAACAAAAAAAGATATAAATTGGTGTCCAAAAGACAAGACAGGTTTGGCTGATGAAGAGGTGGTCAATGGCTGTTGTGAGAGATGTGGTACTGCGGTAGAAAAAAGAGAAAAGGAACAATGGATGCTTGCGATTACTAAATATGCCGATAGGCTGGATAAAGATTTGGATACTGTTGATTATCTTCCGCAAATAAAACTTGGACAAAGAAATTGGATAGGAAGAAGCGAAGGCGCAGAAATTGAGTTTAAAATATCTACCCCGTCGGGTGTTCAACACCCGACGATAGTGAAAGTTTTCACCACTCGACCAGATACTATTTTCGGAGCGACTTATGTTGTTTTAGCGCCGGAGCACGAGCTGGTGCAAAAATTAACTGCTCAAATTAAAAATTGGGATGAAGTTGAGAAATATATAAAAGAAACAAAAAATAAAACTGAAATAGATAGAAATGTTGAAGATAAAATAAAAACAGGCGTGGAACTGAAAGGAGTCAAAGCCATTAACCCCGCAACGAAGGAAGAGATTCCTATATGGATAGCCGACTATGTTCTCGCAACTTACGGTACCGGATCGATTATGGCTGTGCCAGCAGATGATGCTCGTGATAGAGAATTTGCTGAAAAATTTGTTTTACCAATTGTCGAGAATTATACAAAGGCAGGTTTTGAAGATTTTGGAAAAAAAATTACAACTTTCAAACTTCGTGACTGGGTATTTTCACGTCAGCGATATTGGGGTGAGCCGATTCCAGTAATTTATTGTGAAAAATGCGGAATGGTGCCGGTGCCCGAAAAAGATTTGCCTTTAATTTTGCCGAAAGTGAAAAATTATCAGCCGACAGATAGCGGGGAATCACCTTTAGCAAATATTTCAAAATGGGTGAATGTAAAATGTCCAAAGTGTAAAGGTAACGCAAAAAGGGAAACTGACACGATGCCAAACTGGGCTGGCTCAAGCTGGTATTATCTTCGTTATACTGACTCAAAAAATAAAAAAGAATTTGCCAGTAAAAAAAATTTGAAATATTTTACACCAGTGGATTGGTATAACGGAGGCAACGAGCATACCACATTGCACCTTTTGTATTCACGTTTTTGGCATAAATTTCTTTTTGATCTAAATCTTGTGCCAACTTCTGAGCCATATAAAAAACGCACATCGCATGGAATGATTTTGGGTGAGGGAGGGGTGAAAATGTCAAAATCACTTGGAAATGTGATAAATCCAGACGATATAGTAAAGACATATGGCGCGGATACTCTTCGTCTTTATGAGATGTTTATGGGGCCATTTGATCAATCAGTTGCTTGGTCTACGGAAAGCATTATTGGTTCTAGAAGATTTTTAGAGCGTATTTGGAATCTTCAATATAAAATACAAAAAAATAAAAAATATGTTGAATTTGAAATTGAGAAGACAATAAAGAAAGTGAGCTCCGATATAGAAGATATGAAATTTAATACTGCTGTTTCTACTTTGATGATTTTTATTAATGAAATTGGAAAACTTGAATCTATCTCAGAAAATGCGTACGAAAAATTTCTAAAAATTCTTTCGCCCTTTGCGCCTCATATTGCTGAAGAGTTATGGCAAATATTAGGTCATCAGAAATCAATTAATCTTGAATCATGGCCAGTATCTGATTTTTCAAAAATTCAAGATGAAGAAATAAAAATTGCTGTTCAGATAAATGGAAAAGTTAAAGCAGAAATAATGATAATGCTTAATGATGATGAAGAAATAGTAAAGAAAAAAGCTTTTGCCAATAAAACTGTTTTGAAGCAGGTAGTTGACAAAGAGGTAAGGAAGGTGTTTTTTGTAAAAAATAGACTTATCAACATAGTTGTTTAGTTGTTTTTTAGGATGAATCTGTATATAATTAAGCTATTAAAAATTAAAGATAGTTGTTTTTATTATTTATTTATTTAAAAAAATTATGAGTTCGAGTATATTTGATAGAATTTCATTTTGGGCATTATTTTTAGTTATAGTTTTATTACCGCTTTTTTGTTTACCTTTTACTAATATTCCGATTGAAACTTCAAAAGGATTATTATTAATTTTAGGACTTGTAGCGTCTGTTATATCTTGGGCAATAGCAAGATTCTCTGATGGAAAAATAATTTTTCCTAAATCATGGTTAGTCGTGTCGGGATTCGGCATAGTTTTGGTTGCACTTATATCTGCTCTTTTTTCTGGAAATTCTCAAGTTTCCTTATTTGGAACAATGTTTGATGTTGGGTCTTTCTATTCTATTTTTGCTGGTTTTGTTTTAATGTTTATGGCTTCTATTGTTTTTAAAAATTCTAAACAAGCAAAAACACTTTTATTTGGAGCAATTTTATCTTCAGCTTTTGTTTTAATTTTTCAATTTGTTCATTTATTTATGCCCACAATCTTATCACTTGGAATATTGGATGGAAAAACAGGAAATGTTTTAGGTTCTTGGAATGCTCTTGGACTTTTTGCTGGATTTTCTGGTCTGATGTTTCTGTTTGTAATTGAATTTTTCTCAATTTCTAAAATAGAAAAACTTTTTTTGGGAATATTTATTTTATTTTCAATTCTTCTTATGGTGGTTGCGGTAAATTTTCAATTAGTTTGGATACTTTTTGGAATTTCTAGTTTGATAATCTTTGTCTACAAAGCATCAATTATTTTAGAAAGGAATGGATATAATGAAGAAGGAAGTGAAAAAAGACATTTTCCAATTATTTCTTTTGTTGTTGTGATGATATCTTTATTATTTTTTATTTCTGGGCAATTTGTCGGAAGTATTATTCCAAACCGCTTGCAAATATCAAACAATGAGATAAATCCTTCTCTTGGAGCTACTATGTCTATAACAAAAGGAGTTCTTGCTAAGCATCCTTTGCTTGGCATCGGTCCAAATAGATTCGGAGAAGCTTGGTCAATGTTCAAACCAGAATCAATAAACAATACTCAGTTTTGGGATGTTTCTTTTGATTCAGGCTCAGGATTATTACCTACTTTAGTTTCAACCACTGGAATTCTTGCTATTTTATCTTGGCTTACTTTTTTTGTCTTATTTTTAGTCATTGGTGTAAGATCAATATTTTCTAGTATTAAAAATGGTATAAATTGGGAGATGACAGTATTTTTTGTATTGCCCCTCTATTTATTTGTCACCTCGTTTTTTTATTCTGTCGGATCAGCAATCTTCTTCTTGTTGCTTGCATTTATTGGAGTGTTTATTGGATTGACTACCTCTAATTCAGATAAAGAAATATCTATATCATTTTTAAATGACCATCGAAAAAGTTTCTTCTCTATTTTGATGCTCATTTTATTGATGATTTTTTCTACCACTCTTTCATTTAAATATATAGAGCGTTTTGTTTCTGTTTCTTATTTCAGAAAAGCGCTTTCTGCGACAACCATTCAAGATGCAGAGAATTATATTAATAAAGCACTCTCGTTGTACTCAAATGATTTATATTTGCGTACTTATTCACAAATATATCTTGTTAAATTAAATTCTTTAGCTAAAGCTGATGCATCATTATCTGATGCAGAAAAAGCTGATTTACAAACTAGTTTTGATCAAACTATCTCTAGTGCGCAAGCGGCGGTGACTTATGATCCCTTAAATTATTTAAATTTTCAATTACTTGGTTCTACTTATCAGGCTGTCGGTTCGCTTGGAGTTAAAGATGTTTATAGCAAAGCTGTTCTAGCTTACCAAAATGCTTCTATTTTAAACCCACTAAATCCAGTGTTGAAGTTCTCTATGGCAGGTGCATCATTTATTGATGGAAAAGTTAAAGAAGCAAAAGATTATGCTAATGCTGCTCTTCTCCTTAAACCGGATCATGTTGATACTTTGATTATTCTTTCGCAAATAGCTAAGAGTGAAAATAATAATAGTTTAGCGCTCTCTTATGCGCAAACAGCTCTCTCTTTTTCTCCAGATGATAAAAGTTTAATACAGTATGTTAATTCATTAAGTAATTCTACTCCTGCTTCTAAAAAATAAATTTATACAGAATGGAGAAGATCTTAAAAATTTTCACTAAAGAGTCTGGAAGTATAAATCAGGCTGCGTTTCTTTTGGGTTGCCTTACTTTATTATCTCAGATTTTAGCACTTTTTCGTGATCGTTCTATTGCTCATTTTATCGGACCTTCTTCATCTTTAGATGCTTATTATGCGGCTTTTCGAGTACCGGATTTGATTTTTATTTGCGTGGCATCACTGGCTTCCATTACCGTGCTTATTCCTTTCATTGTGGCTAGAATGGACGGGGACAAGGTAACTGATGCGGCCCGCAAATACTTAAATGATATTTTGACTGTTTTCTTTTCTTTAATGGTATTTATTGCTCTAGTAGCGTTTTTTCTTATGCCATTTTTAATATCTTTTATTGCTCCGGGTTTTTCTCCACTTTATCAAGCAAAGGTTATTTTACTTTCTCGTATAATGTTGCTTTCTCCTATTTTAATGGGTCTTTCAAATCTTTTTGGTACAGTTACCCAGCTTTTTCATAAATTTTTTATTTATTCTTTGAGTCCAGTTTTTTATAACCTTGGAATTATTATTGGTGTCATTTTTCTTTACCCAATTTTTGGAATTTATGGGTTGGCGCTCGGTGTTGTTCTTGGCGCTTTTATGCATTTCGGTATACAGGCCTTAGCGGCGCACTCTTGCGGTTTTATTCCCAAATTTTCTCTATTTCCTTTTGTAATTAATTTTAAAGATATAAAAAGCTCAGTATTGACGTCGCTTCCGCGGACGCTTGGTCTTGCTTTTAATAATATTGCGCTTATTTTTATTATAGCTATGGCATCTTTTTTAAAAAGTGGTTCTATCTCAATTTTTAATTTTTCGTTTAATCTTCAATCAGTGCCACTTAATATTATTGGTATCTCTTATGCGGTGGCGGCTTTCCCGAGTCTAGCTAAATCTTTTAGTAGTGGTAAAAAAGAGGAATTTAAAAAACATTTAAAAGAGGCATCGCGAGCTATTGTCTTCTGGTCTCTGCCAGTAATATTTCTTTTTATTATAATTCGAGCGCAAATAGTGCGTGTGATTCTTGGCTCTGGTTCTTTTTCTTGGGACGATACTCGTCTAGTAGCAGCTTGTCTCGCAATTTTTTCTCTTTCTATTCTTGCTCAAGGAATGACAACACTACTTTCTCGTTCTTATTATGCGACTGGTAATACAAAGCGTCCTCTTATTGTAAATTTTTCTTGTTCCGTTTTAATTATAATTTTGTCTTATGTATTTATTCATCTTTTTCAAAATGTTTTAGTGTTTCGCTATTTCATAGAGTCCCTACTAAAAGTAAATGATATTCCTGGTACTGAAGTATTAATGCTTCCACTTGCATATTCTATCGGCACTATTTTAAATTTTGTTTTACACTGGGTCTTTGTAAAAAAAGATTTTATGCCGAATGAATCTTTTATTACTAAAACTTTTTTTCAGAGTTTCGCTGCGTCATTTTTTCTTGGTTTGACTGCTTACTTGAGTTTAAATATTTTTTCACCGATTTTTGGCACGACTACATTTTGGGGAGTGTTTTTGCAAGGTTTTATTTCTGGAATTTTTGGTATAATAGCTGCTATTGTTGTGTTATACTTATTGAATAGTGAGGAACTAAAAGATTTAATGCAAATTTTTACTACTAAATTTTGGCGTGCAAAAATCATTGCTCCACCTCAAGAAGGACTCTAATTTTTTTAACTATGAAAAAAAATTTAAAAATACTTATTCCTTTTTTTGTCCTCGTGGTATTGGCGTATCAAGTTTTTCTAATTTTTCCAAAAGCTCCTTGTGCCGAGCCCATACCTTACACTCTCGGTACTTTTAATACACAATTCAATATTTCAAAAAGTTATTTTTTAAGCGCACTCGTTGATGCGGAAGCCATTTGGGAAAAACCTCAAGGAAAATTACTTGATAAAAATTTATTTGTTTATGTACCGAAAGATTCTGCATCGAATGTTTTAAAAATTAATTTAATTTATGATTATCGTCAGCAGGCGACAAGCAAGTTGGCGAGTCTTGGTATCACTGTAAAAGACGATAGGGCTTCATATAATATGCTTAAGACAAAACTTATAGCTCTTAAAGCACAATATGATACAGATAAAGTTGCTTATGATGCACGAGTTAATTCTTTTAATCAAGGGAAACGGATCAATGTAGTAGAATTTGAAAATTTACAAAATGAACAGAAAAATTTAAATAACAAAGTTGATGAAATAAATGCGCTTGTAGTGGCCTTGAACCGTCTTGTTGCTGTGCTTAATTTGTCGGTGGAAAGATATAATACAGTCAATACTGCACGCGGTGAATCATTTGAAGAAGGTGTGTATATCAGCGATGGCTTAAATAGAGAAATAGATATTTATGAATTCAGCTCCAGAGCCAAGCTTGTGCGAGTATTAGCACACGAGCTTGGCCATGCTCTCGGTTTAGACCACGTGAATGATCCAAAAGCGATAATGTATAAACTTAATCAAAGTAATAGTTTGACCCTTACGCAGGTTGATTTTGATGCGCTTAAAATAAAATGTGAAGTGAAATAGTAGCTAATTTCTAGATTAGGTTCATAATTAGAGTATTATTAGCTTTATTATTAATAATTATTAAAACATATGGATTCATTTAATTCTCCTACTACGAAACCTCTTTTTCGCGGTACGCAAATCGTTTGGTATATTCTCGGCATCTTGGAAGTGTTAATGGCGTTTCGTTTTGTCCTAAAGTTATTGGCAGCAAATCCAGGTGCCGGGTTCAGTAGTTTCATTTACAATTTGAGTTATGTTTTCGTGTCTCCGTTTCTTAGCGTATTTCAAATTTCTCAGGTTGAAGGGTCTGTCTTTGAGTGGACGACGCTATTAGCGATGCTTGTTTACTGGCTTATTGCTTTCGGCATTATCAAAATGTTTCTAATGAGCAAAACCGTTTCTACTCCGGAAGCTGCCACGAAAATGGAAAATCAAGAGAAATAAAACAATTTCTTAATAATTAACACTAATATAAAATTATATGCTCACAACAATCTCAATTATCTTATTGGTTTTATGGGCGCTTGGTTTCTTTGGAGGTTTTGTTATGGGAGGATTTATTCATCTTCTTCTCGTTATAGCCGTGATTATGTTTTTGATTCGCGTTATTCAAGGAAGAAATCCGTTGAAGTAAATACAAGTTGCAATATATTCATGTAAAAGTTACAGCTGGGGTGAAAAAAGAGTCTTTTAGACAAAAATCAAAAGATCATTTTGAAATTTCCGTCAAAGAAAAAGCGGAGCGGAATATGGCAAATATTCGTGTCATTGAGCTTTTGGCAGGACATTTCAAAGTTTCTAAATCTAAAGTCCGCATTGTGAACGGACATCATCATCCGAGCAAGCTCCTAGTTGTGGAGAACTGATGTTATGTATTTGAGTTAAAGGTTGCTATAATCAAATTAATGGCAACAAAAATAATTCGCATCATTTTTCTCATCATGATAATCGTCGGTCTCGCACTTATCATTACTCAAAAATTATGGGTAGTTCCTTTAACTAATTACTTAGTAGAATATTTTTATGTATTACCTGTATATTCTGTTGTGCAATGATAAAAATTTATACATTTCATGTTTCAAAATTTTTTACTTAAAAAAATGCTTCGGACACAAGGCGTGCCGGAACCGCAAATAGAGATGTTTATAACTATGATCGAGAAAAATCCCGAGCTTTTTAAAACTATTGCCACCGAAATACAAGAGAAAGTAAAAAGCGGAATGAGCCAAACAGATGCAGGCATGGAGATAATGAAAAAATACGAGCAAGAGCTCAAGAAATTAGCTACATAATAATGTATTATCTTTATATTCTAAAGTGTGCGGATAAGACTTTATATACTGGCATCACTACCGATTTAAAGAGGAGAGTTATTGAGCACAATAGTGGAAAATTTGGTGCGAAATACACTATCTCCCGCCGACCAGTAAAATTAGTGTATTCCAAGAAATTTAAAAACCGTTCCACCGCCTCCCGCGAAGAAGCGAGAATTAAGAAGCTAGAAAGACGTGAAAAATTGGAGCTTGTAAGAGATTATAGAAAGGGGTAGAATGAAAAGATTATGAATCAAATTCAAACTCTAACTAATTATTAATAAATCCTCGTGTATTGACACAAGGCAAGATTGTAAACTACAATAACAATATGGATTTACAAAATTTTGGACCAAAAGGGATAGGAACATCACTAGCAAAAGTTCAAGGGAACCCAGAGGGGGCTGTTAAGAGAGTACTTAGAGCTGATAACCTGGGAAATTTTGAAACTGCTAGTGAAGCAGAGAAACAGCGAATAATAGATGAAGTAGCAAAGTTGAGAGAAAGTTTTGCAGGACAAGATCCACAACTTTTTTATGATGCAATTCGTCAACTTCTAGGAATTTCTAATGATGGTCAAGATAATGATAAATACAGAGGTGGTGGTAGACCTCTTACAGTTTCATTAGCTGAATTCTTAAAACGAGCAGGTGTCGTTGGCTCACACAACGAATTTGATAAAATAGAAGAAATCCACTAGCTTTTTAAATTAAATAGAGGTTAAAAGTGACAACTAAAAAATTCAAATTCAAAAGCAAGGTTATTGTTTGGAAGGAAAATTATAGTGATGGAATGGAATAGATATAAGAGTTTCTATTGAAATCTAGTTTTAAAATCATCAACATACCTACAAACTCCAGTTTTTAAGGATCTTGTATAATAAAAAATTTTATGATTATAAAAAAGAAAGATGGATATCATGTGGTTTCGGAAAAAGGTAAGAATTTAGGTGGACCGTATAAAACGCGCGACGAGGCCGTGAAAAGATTGCGTCAAGTGGAATTTTTTAAGCACCAGGGTTAAATTGGGCAATTAGTTGGGAAACATGGTATAATGAAGTTATATTATTAATTAATGGATAGCGTCGCGCCAAATTGACTTACGCGACATGATTCCGCAGAATCAAAATTTATGGCAGAATTAAAAGCTTTGTGTATGAAGTGTAGAGATGCAAATAGGAAGCCAACAATGCAGACTATGACCAATCCAGTTGTTACCAAGAATGACAAAGGGCGTTATTCTGCTAAAGGTACTTGCGCTAAATGCGGTGGCAATATGTTCAAGTTTATGTCGGAATCAGATGCCAAGGCGTTGATGTAATTTGTTTATGTTTTTATTCCAAATCATTCCAGACCAGAACTTTCCATTCATCTTTTTTAAACCAATGATGCGTATATGAGCAAATAGCCATACCTGCATTTTTTACCGGATTAAAATAACTTAAGTTGTTATATTGCGAAGCGGTGAGCTTGTCGCCATACAGCATGTAAGACATTACCATCTTTAAGAAGATTCCATGCGTGACCAAGATAATTCTTTTTTGCAATCTTCTACTAATGAACCCTAAGAGTTTCTTTGCTCTTTTTTTAAGATCGGAAAAGTTTTCTTCATCAGATACTCGCAAGTTATCTTCGTGATAACTTTTATCAATGCGGTCTATGATTTGTTTTACTTCTGGTTCTCCACTCCAGTGGCCGATTATTTCTGTTGGGTTTTTTCTTTCTTTTAGAAGATCGGAATATTTTACTTTCATATGAAGTTCTTTTCCGATTATTTCTGCTGTTTCCTTTGTACGTTCAAAGGGACTTGCGATGATGATTTGTGGACATCCTTTGTGTTTGGGAAATCTTTTAGCAGTGGCGAGCGCTTGTGCTCGGCCTTTTTCAGAGAGGTGTCCTTCAGACCCCTGCCTGACGCCTTGTGCGTTTAATTCGGTTTCTCCATGCCGGACAAAATATATTATCTTTGTTGCCATATAGGTCCATTTTACAGGTTATTTTTTATTACGACAAGCGAGGAACGAATGAAAGTGTACTCACTTTCATATCGTCCGAGTCGCCGTCGTATCAAATACCATTTATATTGACAATGATTTATCCTTGGTATATACTTTCTCAGCGTCTTTCCTTTTATGGAATGACGTTTTAATTTCCGCCAAAGGCGGATAAATAACTCTCTTTGAAAAAAGAATAGGTTTTGAGAACAAGTGCAAGCTTGTTTGTTTTTTTGAGTAATGAATAATTTCAAAGAGCTAGGACAATGCAGATACAAAAATATTTACCCGCCTCTGGTGGGCATTGCTGTTTTTTGTTTTGTTTCGTTCTAATTAACTTTTAGTTAGAGTTTGATCCTAGCTCAGGATGAACGCTGGCGGCGTGGATAAGGCATGCAAGTCGAACGAACTTTTTATGTTCAGAGATGCGATTATATCAAGTCAAAGATTTTGAAAAGTTAGTGGCGAACGAGGTAGTAATACATAGGAACTTCCCCTAAGGTCGTGAATAATCCGTCGAAAGACGGACTAATACACGATGGTCCCTGAGACGTAAGTCGAAGGGTAAAGTTTTAACGCCTTGGGAAAGGCCTGTGCGATATCAGCTAGTTGGTAGTGTAATGGACTACCAAGGCTAT
>JBBTYN010000002.1:0-152472 GCA_038061755.1 Patescibacteria group bacterium
ATTATACCAGTTTTTAAATTTTCCTTAAGATTTATAAATAGACTGTGTGGATAACCCCCACACTTACTTTTAAAAATCCTTGAAAAATATAGCTTTAATTAAGATGAAAAACCTTAGCAGAAGTAAGTGTGGGGGATAACTCTTTTGCCTGCAAAACCACTTGGTGCGGGTAGTCTAATATATCTCGTACTAATTTATCATACATATTTAATCTATAAAGAAACTCTTTTGTCTCAAAAATAGCATAAATAAGCTCTATTCCCATCTCTGCTTCAATTTTTTTAATTCCCTCTTCTATTTTATTTCGTTTCATTTTATCTCCAACAATAAGTAAATCTACTCGACTATCATGATTTTTAATAAAAATGCCAGAAATTATGATAAGCTTAACTCTCCCAACTTTTTTAAAATTATTTAAAATAGTCTGCTTGCTTAAAGTATCTGACCTAAGTAATAGACTTTCAAATTCTTCGCCATATTTAAAAAGAGAATTAAAATACCATTCTGAAGAAATAGCGGAACGCTTTTTAATAAAACCAATTGAAGAGAGCAATTTAAGTTCTTTGCGAACAATTAGCGGACTCACTCGACTTCTTTTCATCACATCTTTTACAATAAAACCTTTACCTTTATTCAATAAAAAAAGACGCATTATTTTTACGCGCGCCGAATTGCCTAATATCTTCCCTAGAATTTCCATTTATGTATAATACTACATTTTTTATAATAAACAACACTAAAAAAACGGAAGCCTTGCTTCCGTTTTTTTAGTAGTATCTCGCTCAAGATTACTTTAACTCAACCTTGGCCACACATAAATTCTTGCTAGAATTTTGCGCAACCCCCGCCTCAGCGCCGTCGCGCTTCTGGCCGAAAAATTGAACTATTTGAGTTCAATTTTTCCTCCTGCAGCTTCAATCTTTTTCTTTAAATCTTCAGCTTCAGCTTTCTTCATTCCATCTTTCAAAGTTGAAGGAGCGGCATCAACTAAATCTTTCGCATCTTTAAGCCCAAGACCAAGCACTTCTTTGACAATTTTCATCACTGCAATTTTCTGTTCACCGGCAGACGCAAGAACGACACTAAATGTACTTTTCTCTTCAGCTACTTCTGCACTAGCTGCAGGACCAGCCACTGCAGCAGCTGCAGCCGATACTCCAAACTTTTCTTCGATTGCTTTCACCAAGTCATTGAGTTCCAAGACCGATGCGCTCTCGAGATCTTTCATAAATGAATCAAATTTTGACATATATTTATTTTAATTAATTAATAATATTATTTATTTTTTCTTAGCTACTTCGTTTACTGCAAGAGCCAAACGTTGCATCGGAGATTTAAGCAAGAACGCAATTTTGGAAAGTAAAACTTCCCTACTAGGTAATGTTCCTAATTCTATCATATAAGAACTATTAACAAATTTACCTCCAAAAATACCACCCAAGATACTAACTGCTCCTTTATGAGTTTTCTGGAAATTATATACTTCTCGCGGTGAAGAAATAGCATCTTTAGAATATGCGATAGCAACTTCTCCGGCAAGTTCTGGTATCTCTCCTTCCGCTTTGCCTTTGAGCGCGCGAGCGAGTAATGTTTTTCTGGAAACTTTGTAATTCACACCTTGATCTCGAAGGTTCTTTCGAAGTATTGTTTCATCACTGACTTTCAAACCATGGAAATTAACAAAGACTAAAGATTCGGAGTTTTTGATTGCTCCTTCCAATTCTTTGATCATTTCTGCTTTTTTTGATTTTTGTAACATAATTTTTTTTATCCTAAACAACAAAAACGGCTTTAGCCGTCAGAAATATCGACCCACTAAATAGGATTTACGCAAATAATTATTTGCACCTATTTTCTCTGCGGTATTTTTAATATAACATATATCTTCTACTTTGCAACCTGTTTTTGATTATTTGCATCAGTTGCCTGCACTGCATCCTTATCAAAATAATCTGTAGCCAAAAGCACAATTAGCCCCAAAATTATCATTGATGCAAAAATCGTAAAAATTTTAAAAAAATGCTTGGTGACCATAAGTTTATTATAACACCATATTATTTGTTGCAATAACTGTGGCAGGACTGACAGCTTGATTACCGGCAAGATCTTTAAAATTAGTGCTAGTAAATGTTATGCTCAGAGTTTCGCCTACTTTTATGTTTGTCGAAAGAGTTAAGATTATAATTCCACCAGTTAGTTTATGGACACTTGAAACGGTATGCCCTGTGACTGCAAACTCACTGTCAGTTGTGTTGACCGTAGTTCCATTAATATCTTTACTAAATGTGACTTCTATTATATTCGCTGATGTGACTTTTGCGGAAACAAGAACTGGTGGTGTTGTATCTGGGAGAGGATTCGGATCTGGAGCAATTAAAACTGTCACAACATAATTCTGAGTAGAGCCATCGGAAGCAGTAACTGTATAAGTAACTGGATTCGTAAAGTCTTGCGCCACACTTGTGTTCGGACTAATTAATGCTTTGTCTGAAATTGTAATAGTGGGCGCAAGAACTTTCACATCAGTACCAAAAGGAACAGTTAAAGAAATAGTATGATTAGTTTCATCAATAACATCAGTAACATCCGTGGTTAAGCTTGAAAAATTAAATGCTGTGATTGCTTTTGCAGAGTTCTTGTTTATTGGAGTAGAATTTGGGTCGGAAGAAATTTGAGATGGGTCATACACTTTATATGGTTGCAAGATCATTCTGTTCCCACCAGAATAACCAAGTGGAAACCAACCCGAAGCGCCAATCCAATTTCCGGAAGGAAAAGTTTGAAAATTATTAAACAAGTCGCCCCAACCCACCCACATATTGCTATCTACATTTGAAATATCCGTATGGACAGCATCAACGGTAACAGTATTGGAATTATACACAATAGTAGTCGTGTAACCGGCAGAATCCCATTGAATGTTCACATCGTAAATTCCATCACGGCCATTCTGCGGATTATTGTCTCGATCAATAGTATCTGTTCTCAAAATATCGCTCGATTCAAATCCCAGTAATGGATTATGAGTAAAAATACCTTTGATAAGAGGAGACGAAGTATAATAAACACCACTACCATAATGTTGCACTTTGAATTGCTGGTTTAAATAATGATCAACATAAACATCTCTCCAATCGTATACATTCGAACCATTGAAAGTCCAAACTTGCCAATCGTGACCGTCGCCGTTCCCCACGCCGAAAGAATATTTCGGAATATAAATATAAGTGGATGGGATTACTGAAAATTTCAAATGATTATTTTCCGGAATTTGCATATTGTCGCCCAAACTGTCTTTAGCCGTGAAATAATATTCGTAGTCGGCCGATCCGTATATGCTGTTAGGAGTAATATATAATTCGCCATTCGCAAAATTTCCATCGCTTAAAATATCCGATCCGGACGGAGTCTGGTACATGTTGATTTCCCGCACGGAAATTCCCGTGGATGCATTTATAATGTGGAGCGTTACATTTTGTGGCGCATTATTATTTGGATCCGTATATACAACTTGGAAAGCAAACGGAGTCAGATTCGCTCTTCCCCTCGATGGATCAATTCCGTCCCCCGCAAAAGGTCCGAAAGTCGGAAACGCAAGTGTTGGAATCGTTGGCGCAGATTGATTTTTGTAAACCGGATAAGGTTGCAACATCATGCTGTTGCCGCCAGTGCGATTGAGCGGCGAATTTGGAACAATACCTTGCCAACTTCCAACCGGAAAAATTTGAAAATTAAGATTATTAAAAGCGCTATTCCAGCCCACCCACAAATCATTATTCATATTCGCAACATCCGTATGCCCGGTAGAATCAACCACAGAACCATGGGAAATAGTATAAGTATATCCAGTAGAGTCCCATTGCAGAGACACATCATAAGTCATTCCATTCATATTATTTTGTGGATTGTTTTCTAAACTGGAAACAATCATATCGGCCAGTTCAAATCCCTGCTCTGGATCGTGATTAAAAATTCCTCTTTGCAAGCACTGCGAACACCAATACCCTCCGGGATAAGTTTGGATTTTAAATTGCTCGCGCAAGTAATTGTCCACATAAGTATCCGACCAATCGTAAACATTGGAACCGTTAAAATTCCAAACTTGCCAGTCGCGACCGTCGCCGTTGTCGGCGCCAAAACTGTATTTGGGAATATAAACAAAAGACGAAACTTTGACATCACGAGATAATGTACTGGTATTCCCCGCAAGGTCAGTAGTTGTATAGGTGATAGTGTAAACACCAATTTTCTTGGTGTTTACACTGCCGATTGCATTTACGGAAATTGGTCCGTCCACATCATCGATAGCCGTCGCTCCGGCATCAGAATAATTAGAACCAAGCATAACTGTTTCCGGATTATTTCCTAAAGCGGTGATAACAGGCGCAGTAATATCAGGAATTGAAAGGGGTGCCACCACATGAACTAATCTAATAATTTGTGTGGCAGAATTTCCCACTGCATCTTTTACATTATATGTAATTGTATAGTCGCCGATTATGTTAACATTCACAGGATTTACTGTAATAATATTTGCAGTAATATCTCCGTCGACATCATCAAGAGCTGTAGCGCCAGCATCAACGTAAGTAGTACCTTTTATAATATTAAAAGGATTATCGCCGATGATAGTAATGACTGGAGAAACTTTATCTACTGGTGGAATAACAGGAATGATTTTTTCTTCGGCGGGTAGAATAGGATCTTCGACTAGAGTTTCTACTGGAGATGTTTCAGATTCTGTTTGTAATATTGGTGCTCCTCTTCCTCCGCCATTATGAACTACAATAGCAACACTTGCAGGAGTAATTGGGACAGTAGGAACAATATTAGGAACTGATACTACAATAGTATCAGGCGGAGGCGTAGCCTCCGCCGTCTTTACTTGTGGAGAAACATTTTCTTTTGCTGGTTCTGGTATATTATTTTGTGATGTATTTGCTGTGTTCGCTAATTGTTCTATAGTAAAAATTGCATTTGCGGAAATATTGGTAGCTAAATTTTTTGGGATGTTAAAAATTGACTTAGTAAAAGAAGAAACAGAATTAGCCACTGCACTCACTCCACTCAACACACCATTCCCAAATGCTGAAGCAATTTGATAAGAACCAACGATGGTATTAGTGACAACCGTTTTAGTAAAATTTGCTGTTGGATCAGCAACTGCAAAAGCTAAACCTTCTATTTTGTGAATCATAGAAAGTTCTGGAGGAGAAATACAAGGATCCCTAGAATCCTGTTCGTCGTTATTTTTTAATTTATCAAGCGAAGATTTTACATCAGAAACAATTCTATCTCCTTGATATTTTAAATACACTTTTGAAAAATCATGTCCATTATTATCATCGCCTCCACTTAGAGAAATATGAACATTTGTCGGTAGAATTTTTATAAAACGAGCTACCATAGTGGCAACAACATTATCCGTGTCAGAAGTTACATATTTTCCATCGCCAGCGACTTTATTTGCGGGACTTCCTACACCGTAAACACCGATTGACTGACTAGGAACTCCACCTTCTTTATCGGCAACTTTGTCATAAAAATTATTAGCATAGAAATTTCCCTGCGAATGAGCAACAAGTAAAAGTTTTTGAGTTGTAACTTTTTGGCTCGCATCATTCAGCATCTCAATAAGATCATAATCAGATTTTTGATCAAAAAATCCCTGCTTTACAGCATCAATCAAATCCCCTGCACCGGCAAGATGGGTGGGGTTGTAGAGATAATCTACAGTTAATGGTTCGTTATTGTAAGTTGGTAAAAAGTGATCTTTTAGACTGTCTTTATTTTGAATAGCGCCATCCTTATTGGTAAAAATCCCATTTATTGTTAATACAGTATAACCTTTTAAAGAACATAGCTCACTAGCTGAAACATTTTTAAAACAAAATGAAAACAACAAAACCATAACAAAAATAAACATTATTCTCTTTCTCATATAAAAAAATTATGAAACTTTAATTTGATAATTTTGAAACATCTATATCACACGTTTGATCTAAGTCTGAATAACTTCTTACATTTTCTAAAAAATTATTTCTTGAGTCTTTCCTCTCTTTTGTATTAAATTGCATATCTTTTACAAATGAACGCAATTTGTCACCGTCATTAAAATATTTATCCATAATTTTTTTATTATTATCATCTCTAAAAAGAACACTACCAACACACTGATATCCCCTACTTTGTTCCCTTACTACTTCTGTTGCCGTAATAGTATTCACTATCGGTTGCACTGTTTCCATCTGCAAAGCCAGCGCATACTGCAAAAGGACCGCTCTGGTTTTCGCAGAGTTGGGATATTCTTTAAAGACAGCAAGCTCTACATCATCTCGAATGCCGTTATTGTTTGCATCAATCCCCTGTACAGTCTGGTCGGCAAGCACGCCCGGATCTGGCGGAAGATTTTTACCCATTACATCATCGAGAGTTAATTTCGTTGCATGAATTTTCTCCACCTGCGCATTTGTCTTATCTAAATTAAAAAAATGCACGACTCTCACAGCCACCAAAATTAAATATAAACCAAGTAAAATTAAAAAAACCCACTTCATTATTTTAAAAATTCTGTGGGCGAATATTATTTTTATTTTTTCCATCACTCAATTATATAGAGTAAAAAATAAATTACAAAAAAATCTGTGGAAAACTTTTTTTCCCCTTCACCTGGTGAAGGGGAAATGATTATTCTTTATACTGCAACCAAGAAAAAATTTCTGAATCAAAATCTTTAATATTAGAAAAATAATCTGGAAAATTATTTATTTGTAAAATTTTGTTTTCTTTTCTTGAAATTCCACGATAATCATCGTAACTACTCCACTTATAAGCACCCAAATATTGCAAAGCTGTATTTATATCACCAACTCCTTCATCTTTCCATTTTGAGTTAATAAGTTTTATTGGATTAAGGTGTATATATGAAAAAAGATATTTCGCTTGATTATCATTATTTATATGAGTAGCTTTAAATGGTCTTTCAAAAAGAGCTCCTACTCTATTATATTTTCTATTAAAATATTTAGCATAACTCATGCAAAGTTTATGCATAAATAAGGTTATATTAGCATCTTTTTCACTTTCTTCCCCTTCACCAGGTGAAGGGGAAACTATATAAATATGAAAATGGTTTGGCATCAAAACCCAAGAGCCAATAGATATAAGCGTTTCCCCTCTTTCAAAATCCCAGGCATCAATTTTCTTATCTATGATATCATCACGGAAATTAATCTTTTTTCTTGAATTAGAAAGATATAATAATTTTACAAAATGATTCTTGTCTTCATTATTTAAAAAAATTTCTTGTTTACTATTGCCTCTATTGTAAACATAAAAAAATTCACCAGTAATCAAAGGAACTTTTCTGTATGTCATTAGTATAATATAACATTTCCCCTTCACCAGGTGAAGGGGAAACTAGTGGTAGCCGTTGAGGAGTAGGAAAATGACAAAAATGATCAGAATAACAACAGCAGAATGCCAAGAATCCCAGTGTGAATAGATGTTTCTTGCCTTTAAAAAACTAGAAAACTTTTTGGTGGCTTCAAAAAAGATAAGAACTGGCAAAATAGCTATCATCCACCAAATTTTGAATATGAGTTCAAACATATAGTGATTACTCTTTAATTAAGCAAAAACTTTGTTTTCTAATTTTTCTATTCTTTTGTCGTGAAGCATATCTGTGTCTGAGAGTTCTATCACATCTTCTTCTGTTTTTTTAATAGATTCATTGGTGTCTTCTTTAAAACTCTTAAATTCCGTACGAAAATCATATATATCTGTTTTAAGTTCTTGCTTTAAATTTAACAAATCTTCTTTCGTAGCCATATTATCTAATATATAAGCTGTATTCTTAGCTATAATATCAATAGATTTTGTATTATTATCAGTAGTTACAGATAAATTACCAATCAAATTAGCTAAATCTTTAATAGATTTTGTATTATTGTCAGTAGTTACAGATAAATTACCAATCAAATTAGCTAAATCTTTATTTGTTATTTCTTTTTCCATAAGATAAATTATACTAAACCTAAATTTTTAATGCAAATAAACAAAAAACCACCCTTCACCATAAAGCTCAGGGTGGTTTTTTGTTATGTTTTTTTAATTAGCTTCTGCGTTCATCTTTGCTTTTGTTTTCGCGCCAATGAGACCGTCAGCTACTAGACCATTATCTTTTTGCCATTTCTTGATGACGGCAATCGTCTTTGGACCTAGTTTACCGTCAACCGCTAAACCAAGAGCCAGTTTAGCATTCAAGAATCTTTGTAATTCCATAACCGCATTACCTTGACTTCCGTTCTTCAAGGTAACGGTGCCGAAGTTGTAGGTTCTGGATTGAGCGGCAGCGCTGACAACATTGCCGACACAAGATTTGCCACCAATGGTTGTGCTGAACCCAGTAATCCTATTGCCACAACCTGCAATCGCAACTTGCGCAACTGCACCCACACACAAAACTCCCGTAGAAGTATTATATTGATTTCCACCTGAACATCCACCTACTACTTCTACAACTGGAGTTACACAAGAATTAGTTGATGTATCTAAAACTTGTGGAAACGCACAAGTCACTAGAGTTACTACCGTAGGAGTAGGATTTGTAGTTATAGTTGTTGTAATTGTAGGTGCAGTTCCATGAGCAATGGAAACCTTACCCGTTCCTGCAAAATAAGTATTATCTTGATGAGCTGCAGTAGAACTAGTTGACCCCCAAGTACCAGTAGCTTTTGAAGCACCACCCAAACTTAATTTATCAGCAGTTGAATCACCAGTCAATGTGGCTACCGCTGTTCCACTTATAGCTAAATTATTAAGAACTGTGAAAACACCAATGGTTTTTACACCACTGCCACTTAATCCAAGATTGTAATAATTTACTAATGTAACTGTTTGCGCAGCACCGGTATAATTAAATGTGCCGACTGTGCTGGCAGCCAATTGAGTTGTGGCTGTAAGAGTAGCAGCGTTAGCATAATTAAAAGTACCAGTATTAGTAATTACTCCAGAAAATGTATGGGTACCAGTACTTATAGTAACGGTTCCGGCATTTCCTAAGGTAGTTGACAAGGTGACAGGGGTTACCGCGACTGATTCATTCCAGATACCACCACTACTTACAGTAACAGCTAGTGAGAAAACTTTAGTGCCAGTTAAACCAGAAAATAGTATTGTACCTCCACTATTAATTATCGTAGTACTTGAAGCAGTAAATACACTGGTTCCTACATCTAGAGTGCCAGTAACTGACAGAGCGCCTGTCGCGGTAAATGTATTTGCCCCTAAAAATAAAGTCCCGGTTGTAATAGTGGTTGTGCCAAGGGCGGTTGTCGTCCCAGTTAATGTTACCCCACCGGAAGTATTGGCAATAACAACATTATTATATGTTATATAAGCACCCATAGTCTGAGCAGCACCTCCGTTGAAAGTAATCGTGCCAGTACTATTAGACGTCAAGGTTCCAGTACTCGCTAGATTGCCTCCAATATTGATGTTGCTTGCCCCTGTGGAAGTAAGCTGAGCTCGAGCTACAATACCACTTGGGGTAATAGAGCCTGTGGTAGTGATGGTACCAGTACTTGCGCTGACAACAGAACTACCAGTAGAAGCACCTCCAACAATAGAAATACTGGCCGCAGAAAGTGTTCCCGCTCCGACTGCTACAGTCGAGCTACCTGCTCCTGAAGAACCAACTAGTGTAAGCGTACCGGAAAGAGTAAGAGAATTTGATGCACTAAACGTAAGACCGTTTGTTGCAGCGACTGGATCACTGATAGATACTGATGTTGCCGCAGCAGCTGTATCTACTGTTACTACATGAGCAGCACCGATAGTTACAGTATCACCTGCAACTGGAACAATTCCTCCCGTCCATGTACCCGTAGCACTCCAGTTACCTGTAGCTGCAGACGATATTGCTGCCGCTTCAACTTTGTTAGCACCAGAACCCAAAACCACGACCAAAGCCAAAACAGCTAGACTTAAAGAAAAAACTTTTTTAAATATTTTATTCATATATATTTTAATTACTTAATAAGATGGAGTTCGACTCCATATCTCAACTTCGCTCGGACATTATGAAAATGAATTTTCACATGCTCCTCACTTGTTGGGACAATTATAATAAAAAGACCTATGCTAATAAAATTAACACTATAATTATACAATTAAATAAAAACAATAACACTATTGTATATGTGGATAACTCTTCAACTATGCTCAGAGTAAACTTTTTTATAAAATACACAAACAAAAAACCACCCGGTAAAGGGTGGTTTTTTGTTTCAATTCTTTATTCGACCAAAGAAGAGAAAGTTTTTTGTTTACCTGCACACCTTTCAATTTTTGAAAGGTTGTGGAGGAATACTTTTTAAGGCGTATTAACCAGAGTCAAACTACAATTATGTAGCTGTTACGTATACTGAAGCGGTGTTGAAATTTGGAAGACCCCAAGTTTGAGCCTGAGCGCCCGTACCTGCATCATCCAATGCCCAATAAACCTGAGTGAGCTTTACTCCATTGTATCCTGCAGTTCCACCAACTGGAAGGTGTGAATATACAGTAAACGTTCGAGATGTACCAGCAAGAACGATGAAGTAAGTAGAACCATCAGTTCCACTAGTTGCAGTTGCTGACATTGGAGTAGAGTCTGCTAATGTTCCTCCTTTACCAGCAGTTATTACCGTCGCATTATTGTTGGTTGCGGTGGCAAGATCAACTGTTTTGTGGACATAGATAGCGCTACCTGCTGGAGCGGTCACAGTAAATGCTATCGAGTAGTCAGCAGAGATTGAACCGCTGGTATTCGTAGTGGTTGCTGTGGTTCCTCCCAATACAATACTAGGAGCGTATCGATAGAAGTATTGTTTATTTCCTGCTACTGTAATAGCTCCAGTGCTTGCGTCATTAGCAAATCCATTCGTAGTAGCTGTAACTAATGTTACAGTTGATAATAGATTATCACCTGCAACTACGAAGCTTGAAGCAACATGATTTACTTTAGCCCAGATTGACAATGTCTTTGTTGTGCCAGCAGGAATATCTACATTCAAACTAGCAAACGAGAAAGTAGCAGCTCCTGTTACAGAAGAAAGAACATTTGTTCCATCGCGAAGTTCAAATGAAGCAACAGCCTCTGAAACAGTAATGGTACCACCAGCTTTTGTTGATGTACCAGAAATTAATGAAACATTAATTGGTCCATCTGTAGCTTTAAGATCAACATCCAGCATCTTAACAGCAGTCAAAGTACCAGCAGTGGTACTAAGACCAGAAACTGACTGAGCTAATGGTGAAGTTCCAGCCAAAGTAGCTGTCAATGTACCAGTAGTTGCAGTAGAAGTACCAGAAAGGTTTATAGTACGATCTGGAGCTGCTGCAAGAGCATATGTATTTGAGAAACCAGCACCATCAGTTGCTCTTATTGAACTAGAATCAGCAACAGTAGCTGATGCACTAGCTTGTGTAAGAACTGGACGAGTAACATTTACTGTCAACACTTTAGTTGTTCCAACTGGAACTGTGACATTAAAGCCGTTGAACTGAACTTGCCATGCTGAACCAGCTGTTGTTTCTAGAACTGTGTCCGCAGAAAGAGCAACAGTTGCTAGAACTGTTGAACCATCCATTAGAGACATTGAACTAGCAGACAACCAAATACGAGTGTTAACATCTAACCATAGACGACTAACTTTCATATCAGAACCAGTAGCCTTAACTTTGATACCCATAACATTTTTAGTCTCTCCTTTGTTAACAACCGAACTGTCTGCAGGAGTAGCATCATAAGTTACGGTAACTGAACCTTCACCTGTTGAACTTACGACAACTGCACCAGAACATGAAGCTCCTGTTGTTGGACTAAATCCTGCTGTTGAAGAACAACCTGCTGGAAGACCTGCAGTACATGCAGCTCCTGTTACAGAATTAAATAATGCTCCACCTGTACAAGGACCAGTTGATGCTGGAATTGCTGTACAAGCTTGACCTGTTGTTAAACTGTATCCAGAAGCTGAAGAACAGCCTGCTGGGAAATTTCCAGAAACTGCGCCACCAGCAACTAAGACAGCATTTGATTTAGGACCGAATACTCCATCAGATACTAAACCACGACCTGCCTGCCAAGCCATAACGGAAGCCTTAGTCATAAGACCAAACTTTCCATCAGCTGTAGCTCCTACAATTGATTGTAAGCAAGAAACTTCTGTGCCTACTGAACCTACTCTTAATGTAGATGTGATTGAACAATCAGCTGCAGCAGTGTTGCTAACAGCAACAACTCCTACGAACATAACT
Source organism: Patescibacteria group bacterium (assembly GCA_038061755.1). Lineage (GTDB taxonomy): Bacteria > Patescibacteriota > Minisyncoccia > Phycocordibacterales > UBA9973 > UBA9973. The sequence continues at coordinate 12,301 of JBBTYN010000002.1, forward strand.
GCAACAACTACAACTCCAAGAAGAAATTTTGATTTTAATAATTTACTCATAAATTTTTTCTAAATTTTTACGCCATTAATTAGTTTCGACAAAACTAAAAGCGTATTTTTCCTATCATTATTTTTTACCCGCCAATAAATTAATAATTGCTAATAATGGGGCGACTAAATAAATAATGAACAGAGACACTTTAAACTTCAGCCTTAAGCTGAAACACTGAAAACAATTATTTATCCTTCAAGAAATTCTCGGAGGACTATTTAGTTTTCAATGACCTTTCAATTTATTTTCACTAAACATTATTTGAGATTTTTTCGACGAAATCGCAAACAAGAATAAGGTGAAAACAAATACAAATTTATGAATACATAAATGCGCAAATGCGTACTTATGCAAACATAACAACATTATAATATATCTCTAAAAAATATAGCAATATATTATGTGGATAACTCGCCTGCCTATCGGTGGGCGGGGCTTTTAAACCAATATCCATGAATTTATCTTATCTTATTTTTAAATGAAATGCAACTCTGTGCCCCCACACCTGTGCCCCCACACTAGGTGAAGGGGAATTCCCCTTCACCTAGTGTGGGGGCAGTTTGCACTAATTTTTCAAAAAGTATTTGCTCCAACGTTTAGAACCCTCTCTATTAAGGACACCGTCTTTTACCATAGAAACAAGTTCTCTCTGGAGTGTCTTTTCACCGCAAGAGAGAAGTGACCCGCCAAAACTTTTTGCTCTGTCCTTTATGTCCTTTATTGTGGCATTTCCACCAATAGTTTTTATAATATTTATTATATCGTCACGTCTTTGTTTTTTTAAAATATCAAAATTTTGTAACCCATTAGATCTTGCCTCAGTGTTAATATTATCGGACAGAGCTTTCAGTAAAGTACTTCCCTTTTGAACTCCAATTCTAGTAGAAACACAATGTCCGATAGGATGTCCCTTAGGTGCTCTATCTACATAAGGCACTGCTGACATCTCTTCCGTAAAAAACTCAGAAAGATCCATTTGCCTATTGATAGTTTTAACCTCACCGATAGATTCTTTAACAGATTGATTTAATTCTAAAAACTCTTTTTTAAGAATGGAGCAATTCATTTCAGAAATAATATTTACAGCAGAAGCAATATCTAAAAAGGACATAATTTGATTTATTTTGTTACTTATGTCAAAGGGCATCTTTGACATAGATGTGTCCGATATAATTTCAGTGCCTAATGTCCTTAATTTATTTCTTAGTGGTTCATCTTGATCTATGATGTCCGTAACCATATAAAGCGCAGTAATAAGCTTATTAGTTTTTGTATAGGACCCCGAACCAAAGCCTACGGCTTGGTACGGGGCAGGCATATAAGATGTGTCTTTTATGATGTCTCTTTGAGAATTTTTGAGATTTTTTTCTTCCTTAAGCATTTGTCCATTATATACACACACGTACTTATTGCAAGTCCTTTATGGAAAAATTAAGAATTGTTTTTTAAATGCATTGCGCAGGCTGTCGAGCCGAGCATAGCAAATTTTTAACAAAAAATTATGTGCGCATTTTAAAAATAGATTCTTAGTTTTTCCATAGAAGCAGATGAAATAAATTTATGTTAAAATACTTGCATGGCAAAAAATGACAACAGTAAAAAGAATGGCGGAAATTTTAAGAATGATAAAAAAATATCAACAGGATTACAAACTCACACCAAGCACGGAATCATGGCAATTATTTTTTTTGTTCTGGCATTGTTTTTTTTAATGGCTTATGCGGGTGTGGCAGGAAAAGCCGGCATATTTATTTACGACATTTTCAAAATGCTTCTCGGCACTATCGGTTATTTTCTATTGCCAATTTTATTTATCTTACTCGGATATTCATTCATAAAATCAGAAATATTAAACATAGGATGGACACGCACAATAAGTGGAATAATGTTTTTACTTTCTGGTCTCGGAATAATAAACATAGCAGGTGGCACAGGCAATAATTCTGGTGGACTATTTGGAGAAATATTATCAACACCATTTGTCTCTCTTTTTGATATTTATGCAAGCTTTATTTTGCTCGGAGCAATTTTAATAATTTCAATTCTAATGATGCTTGATGTAAAGCCAAATTTCGCGCCATTTTTCATAAAAATTTGGTCTTTCTTTACAAAGAAAAAAGTGGGACCTATCTCTTTAAATGAAAATGAAATAAAAGAGGTGGAGAAATCTATTGAAGAAGATGAAGAAGAAGGAAAAGAAACTACTAAAGAGAAAGTAAAAAAAGCTCTGGGTATTAAAAAGAGTGAAGAGGAAGAAGAAGAAATTCCGATTAAAAAAATAAAAAGTGGATTAGGTTCTTATGTTCCTCCCCCACTCTCGCTCCTTGAAGAAGATCAAGGAAAACCAAATACTGGCGACATAAAAGCGAATGCAAATATTATCAAACGTACTTTAGCTAACTTCGGCATTGAAGTGGAAATGGATGAAATAACTATCGGACCAACAGTTACGCGTTATGCTCTGAAACCGGCCGAAGGGGTAAAACTTTCCCGCATCGTGGGCTTGCAAAATGACCTCGCTCTTTCACTTGCCGCGCACCCGATCCGCATAGAAGCGCCAATTCCTGGCAAATCTTTGGTGGGAATTGAAATTCCCAACAGATCAAAATCAATCGTCGGATTGGCAACTTTGCTGGCTGACGAAAAATTCCAAAATTCTTCGAAACCTTTAACTATTGCGCTCGGTCGAAATATTTCCGGCAAGGCTATTTTTGGTAATATGGTAAAAATGCCACATCTTCTCGTGGCTGGCACAACAGGTTCTGGAAAGTCTGTCACCATCCACTCTATAATTGCTTCCCTCTTGTATAGAAACGGACCAGACGATTTGAAACTTATCTTAATAGATCCTAAACGCGTAGAACTTACTCTTTATAATAATATTCCGCATTTACTCACACCGGTAATCACTGAAGCCAAGAAAACAATTCTCGCTTTGAAATGGGCAGCTAAAGAAATGGATCGTCGTTATGATATTTTAGAAGCAGAATCTGTGCGTGACATAGAATCCTATCATAAAAATGTTTGGAAAGAAGGAGTTAAAAAAACCCCCTCTAACTCCCCCTTATCAGGTGGAGAAAATAAAGAGGGGGTGGATCGTTTGCCATATATCGTTATTATTATAGACGAGCTAGCAGACATAATGAGTACTTATCCTAGAGAACTCGAAGCCGCAATCGTGCGCTTGGCGCAAATGTCTAGAGCAGTAGGCATACATTTAATACTCTCTACGCAACGCCCTGAGGTAAATATCATTACTGGTTTAATTAAAGCAAACATTCCTGCCCGAGTGGCACTTAAAGTATCTTCACAAATAGATTCACGTACAATACTGGACGCTGGAGGAGCAGAGAAACTTTTAGGCGCTGGTGATATGTTGTATTCTTCAGGTGACGCTCAACCAGAAAGACTGCAAAGCGCATTTATTTCCGAAAATGAAGTTAAAAAAGTTGTAAAATATCTAGCTGATGCATATAGAGATGAGGTCTCTGAAGAAATAACCCTTACTCCGGGGTCTGTATTAAACGATAAAAGTATTTTTGAAAGCTCTCTAGAAGATATAAATTCTAATGACGATGACGAAATGTATGAAGAAGCTCGTATTTGTGTAATGGAAGCTGGAAAAGCTTCAACTTCTTATCTTCAAAGAAAATTAAAGTTAGGATATGCGCGAGCGGCACGACTAATGGATAAATTGGAAGAACGCGGAGTCATCGGCCCCGGAGATGGCGCAAAACCCAGAGAAGTATTGGAAAAAATAGAACGTACAGAAAATGGAGAAAATATAATTTAAAAAAGGCAAGACCTAACATGTTAGGTCTTGCCTTTAATAAAAATGAACCAGAATACTAAAAAAATAATTAAAATAGGAGGCTTCTCTGTTTTTTTTATTTTTATTATTATTTATGCAATTTTTGGGTCTAAAGATTTAATCTTTGGGGTAAAAATTAAAAATGTAAATCTAGTGGATGGTGCTACGGTAACAGACAATATAATAAAACTGACTGGTAATGCAAAAAATGCAATAAATTTAACATTAGACGGACGGAAAATTTCAGTAGATGAGCAAGGCAACTTTAGTGAAATAATTGCGCTTCTTTCAGGATATAATATAATCAATATCAAAGCAGAAGATAAATTTGGCTATGTTGATGAAAAAAATTATAAAATAATGTATCTACAAAAATAATTTTTCTTTTTGAAAGGTCCTCGGTTCTCTGGGTCCCTATCCCAGCCAGACCATTTCAAAAAGTAAAATTATTTAAGTAGATTAAAAAAGTATGATAAAGAAAAAAGAGAAAAAAGAAGACAAGACTGTGGGTGGAGATGCTTCTGTGTTAAATGATACATTAAAAGCCATTCAAACAAAATTTGGAGAAGGTTCAATAATGAAATTTGGTAATGCGCCAAAAGTGGACATCAATGTCATACCGACTGGTTCTATTGGACTTGATATGGCGCTCGGTGTTGGAGGAATACCACGTGGAAGAATTATTGAAATTTTTGGTCCAGAATCTTCAGGTAAAACCACACTATCCCTCCATATCGTCGCTGAAGCGCAAAAAAAAGGAGGAATTTGCGCCTACATAGATGCTGAACACGCAATGGATCCAGATTATACAAAAAAACTGGGAGTAAATATAAATGACTTGCTGATTTCTCAACCAGACAATGGCGAGCAAGCGCTAGAGATCGTAGAGAGTTTGGTGCGAACGGGAAAAATTGATGTCATTGTAGTAGACTCCGTCGCCGCACTTACTCCTAAAGATGAAATAGAAGGTGATATGGGAGCATATCATGTCGGCAAGCAAGCACGCTTGATGTCGCAAGCCCTTCGTAAATTAACAGCCATTGTTGCCCGATCAAAGACCGTGGTTATTTTTATAAATCAAATCCGAATGCAAATCGGAGTAATGTTTGGCAACCCAGAAACTACTCCAGGAGGAAAAGCGTTAAAATTTTATACTTCAGTTCGGCTTGATATTCGAAAAATCGCTCAAATAAAAAAGGGAGAAGAAGTTGTGGGTTCACGTACTCGCGTCAAAGTCGTTAAAAATAAAGTAGCCGCGCCATTCAAGCAAACGGAATTTGATATTATTTATAACGAAGGTATTTCCAAAGAAGGAGAAATAATGGCTTTAGGAGAGAAATTTAAAATTATAGAAAAAAGCGGAAATTCATATTTTTACTTACCCGCCATAGCTTCAGCGAAGGCAGGTGTGACAGAGAGTTCGGAGAAAGTAAAATTAGGCGTAGGTTACGATGCTACTCGTAAATTCTTAAAAGAGGAAAAGAAAATTTCTGAACAAATCTTAAAAGAAATTAAAAAAAAGTTTGCCGAAGAAGCTTAAACTCGTTCGACATATTCTCCCGTTTCGGTATTTATTCGAATTATATCTCCTTCTCCTATAAACATTGGAGCATTCAAGGTTGCGCCATTTTCTAGAGTGATAATTTTATTGCCTCCTTTTGAGGTGTCTCCTCTAACAGCAGGCGGAGCTTCTTTTACAAAGAATTCCATTTTTATTGGCAAGATGACCTTAATAATCGTTTCTTCGTCGTCATTATCCCAAATTACAGCAGTCACATTTCCATTTTGTTTTAAAAATTTTCCCACAGTCCCGACCAATGCTTCACTGAGTTTGAATCTATTACTTTTGTCTTGTGGGTCGCAAAACCAATACTCACCTTTATTTTGATATAAAAATGTAATATCACGCTTTATAATATCTGCCTCATAAGCAGATTTAGAAACATGAAAAGTGGCAGGGAAAACTTTTCCTGATATTAAACTTCGTAATTTAACCTGATTTTGCGGTTTTCGCTGTTGAGTGCGAGCAACATGAGACTCTACTACTTCACACGGTTCATCATCGTGAATGATTATTTTCTTTTCGCGAATTTCACTATATTGAAGCTGAGGCATAACCTTATTTAACTACAAATGGGAGCAAGCCCATAAATCTAGCGTGTTTTATGGCAGAAGTTAAGGCGCGTTGATTTTTAGAAATCACACCGGTACGCTTGTGGCTCATTATTTTACCATTAGGATTTAAAAATTTCTTTAGAATTTCAATATCCTTGTAATCTATGTATTTTATATTGTTTGCTGAAAAATAATCTTGTTTCATATTGTTTTGTTCCCAAAGCCTTGCTTAGGGGAATCCCCTAAGCAAGGCTTTGGGGTCTAATAATTTAAAACGGAATATCTTCTGGGTTAATATCTTCTTCAGGATATTCTATGGAATCACTTTCGGCTCCTTCACTAGCTGGAGCTTTAGAGCCGGCGCTAGTCGTTCCGGCTGTACTCCCACTCTGACCTCCTTTAGGACCAAACTGCGTACGATCAGCAACTATTTCCGTACGATATTTTTTCTCCCCGCTTGTTTTATCATCCCAACTTCTCGTTTGCATTCTACCTTCAACCAATATAGAACTACCTTTTTTCATATATTGCGCAACTGTTTCTGCTTGGCGTCCAAAAACTACTATATTATGATAATCAGCGGATTCTTGACGAACGCCATTTTTATCTTTCCAAACACGATTGGTGGCAATAGAAAATGTGCAAACTTTTATACCTGAAGGGAGAGAGCGAAGTTCTGGGTCGCGTGTAAGATTTCCTATTAAAATTGCTTTATTTAAATACATATATTTTTTAATTAAACTGCTAGCATTGCATCTATTTCTTTATCAATCTCTTCTTTGTTTATAGGAACAGACATTTCATCATTTTTACTCTTTTCTGTCTTTATTTTTCTGTGCGCAAACTCTCCACGCACAAATCTTTTTACATTAATAGTATTTTCCTTAACTGTTTTTAATATTAAAAATCGAACAATATTAGGATCAAGATTAAGCTTCTTTTTTAATTTCAAAATTTTATCAGAATCCATTGTGAATTTAATCCAACCAAAATACGCTGTTTTAAATTTATTACGTATATTAGAGATAACTTTAACCATAGGGTAAGCAAGTGATAACATTCTTGGCATTTCATCAGAAATAACAATACCATCTAGTGACAAAACAAGCTCTTTTAAATTGCCAAAAGTAGCTGGTACTTCTTCTTCTAAAAGTGTAGGAACTAAAAGATAAGCAAGTTCATAAACTCTGGAATTCACTTCCTCTGATATTTCATTTTCTACTTCTTGCATTTTTTTATACTACCAAAAACTTTTTAAAAAGTAAAGACTCTCTTGGCATTTGCAAAAATAGTTTTCGCGACTTCCGCCTCTGGCAAATTTTTAATTTCAGCAATTTTCTTAACAATTTCTTTTACATAAACAGGTTCATTGCGCTTGCCACGATATGGCACAGGAGCTACGTATGGGGAATCAGTCTCCGACATAATCATATCAAGTGGTATATTCCTAATAACTTCATCATAATCATGCGTAAAAGTAATGACTCCAGTAAAAGATAGAGTAAAACCAAAATCCAAAAATGCTTTGGCGTCTTCCCAAGTTCCAGCAAAAAAATGAACATTGCCTTTTACTCCAGTAAATTCTTTTAAGATTTCTAAAACATCTTGATATGCATTCAAGCTAGAATCTTTTGGATTATTTCTAATATGCAACATAAGTGGCTTTTTAGTTTCTTGCGCTAAAGAAACATGTTCTCTAAAAGTTTTTTTCTGTTTTTCTATTGTATCTGTATTACAATGAAAATAATCTAAACCACACTCTCCTATGGCTACTACTTTTGGATCTTTTAAAAGTTCCCTATAAGCATCTTTATCAAATTCTTCAACCCTTGTCATAAAACCTTCACCACCGATTTCTTTATCATCATGATAAGACTCTTCAAGATGAATCGGATGCAGACCAACAATGGCAAAAACTCCTTCCTTATATTTATTAGCAATTTCCACTGCTCTTTTTGACGTACTAAACTGACTTCCAACATTTATTATCCAAGTGTTATTATCAAAGGCACGCTTAATAACCTTGTCTCTGTCATCATCAAAAGCCTTGAAATTCAAATGTGAATGTATGTCTATGTATTTAGGTTGCATAATTATTCTTTCCTTAAAAACAATGGTTTTTCTGGTTTTTTGTGTCCATTTAAACAAGAAAGAATTTTTTCTGATGTGTCAGGCATTACGGGCATTAACATCCACGCAATAAACGCTAATTGTTGGAATAAATTAGAGACAATTTTAATGGCTTCTTCTGGATTAGTTTTAAAAATTTTATATGGTTCTTTTTCTTGAATTGTCCTATCTAACTCTTGAATTTTAAACCAAATTTTATCCATATATTTTTTTATATCAAAAACATCCAATTCTTCAGCATGAGGAAACGAACCAGCCACTACTGTCCGCACCGCATAATTTTCCACCATGGTTAATATCCGTGAAGCTAAATTCCCTAATCCATTTGCAAGTCCAGAATTATAAGCTTCTTTAAATCTTTCCATGGTAAACGGACTATCTTCAAAAGAAGAAATCTCTCGCAAAAGAAAATAACGCAAAGCATCCGTGCCGTATTCTTTTACAATTTCATCTGGATTAATTACATTCCCAAGGGATTTAGACATTTTTATTCCGCCTTCACCGGTAATAAAACCATGATAAATAATGGTATCGGTGGTAGGTAATCCTGCAGACATCAGCATCCCTTGCCACATGACTGATTGAAATTTAACCATATCTTTGCCGGCGGTCTGGACAGTTTTTCCGTCAACCCAAAATTTTTCAAAAATTCCTTTACTGTCAGGCCACCCTAAGGTGGAAATATAATTTATGAAAGCGCCGAACCAAACATACATCACTTGCGTGTCGTCTCCTAGTATCGGGATACCCCAAGAAAAACGTTTCTTGTTGCGAGAAACTGAAAAATCCTCCATGCCGTCTTGCACAAAATCAATTGCCTCTTTTCGGCGCCATTCGGGAATTATTACTTGATCTCCAGCCAGATATTCTAAAAGCTGTTTTTTATAATTACTCAATCGGAAAAAATAGTTTTCTTCTTCAACCATTTCCGGTGTTTTGTTTGGGTGCAGCGAACACTTTCCGTCCATTAGGTCTTTCTCGGTAATAAATTTCTCGCAACCGACGCAATACAGACCTCTGTATATTTTTTTATAAATATCTCCTTTGGCATCACAAAGACGCCAAAATTCTTGGGATGCTTTTAAGTGTTGCGAACTAGTAGTTCTAATAAAATTATCCAAGGAAAGGTTTAAAACCTCTTTCAACTCCAAAAATTTTTGCGCATAAAAATCAACATATTCCTGCACATTTTTCCCTTCTTTTTGGCTAGCTTCCCAAATCTTTTGACCATATTCATCAGTGCCAGTGCTAAAAAAAACATCCTTCCCTAAGAGGCGTTGGTATCGAGCCAGAACATCCGACTGTACGAGTTCAAGGGCAAAACCAATATGTGGGTCTGCGTTTACATAGGGGATCGTTGTCGTAATATAGAAACTTTTTTTACTCATTTTTCGTTTTAGCTAAAATTTTATCTTTTTCAATATCACTTAAAAATTCCATTAAAATCACCGCTAAAGGAATAGCAAGAATCGCTCCCCAAATTCCACCTAATTCAAAACCAACAACAACAGCTAAAATAATAACAATTGGCGAAAGTCCAACAATTTTCTTTATAATTAGAGGAGTAAAAAGAAACACATCAAATTCATGAACAATAATATAAGCCATAGTTACCATAAAGGCGCTACCAAATCCATTGGAAATATAAGAAAAAGCAAAAGTTGGAATAAGAGCAACAAGAATACCATAAGGAACCATTTCAAAGATACCTGTGATGATAGCTAAAAGTAATGCGTATTCTATGCCCAAAAGAGAAAGTATTAAATAAATAAGAACTCCAACAACAAAACCTAAAAGCATTTGCCCTTTTACCCAAAGACCTATTTTTCGGCTTGAGCGCGTCCACAAGTCTACTATATAATCATCGTATTTAGCAGGAACAATAATGTAAAGAAAATTCTCTATTCCTCTTTCTTGTATTGAAAAATAAAAAGAAATAAGAATAATTAATACAAAATTAAAAATACTTCCGAAAGCCACTGAAAGAATTTGTATAAATCCGCCAGAAAGATTAAGCACGAAAGCTTTCGATACAGATAGAAGCGTAACAAGTGAAAAATTTCCTGAAAGAGATCCAACTATATCTTTAGCGCCAGAAAATGCTTCATTTTGGAAAAAATTAAAAAAAGAAACATTTGGAATATATGTTGAAAGAAAAGTAGAAAAATTATAAATTTCTGTTATCAAAAGTGGAGCAAAAAGATAAAACATTCCACCTAAAAAAAGAAGTGCTATAACATAAAAAACAACAATCCCAAAAATTCTATTCTTAATTCCTATTTTTTTAAAATGTGGAACAGCTGAATCAATAAAAGAAGCGATTACAATTGCCGTTAAAACTACTAAAACTAAATCCATTAAGAAATACAATAAAAATATAAAAATTGGCACCAGAAAAAATTTCACTATGGTGCTGGTGGATATAGAGATATGATTAAAATCACTTTTTTCTGGCATAAAAATATAATAGCATAAAACTGTCTTGATAAAAAATAAAAAGAAAGGGCCGAAGGAAAAGCGTCGGCTCTTCCTTCGGCCCTAAAAGACCTTGATTTTTACTTTCGGCAAATGTGCGAACTGTTCTTTTTTCGCCTTTGCCCGTTTTTTTAGGGTTACTACATACACTTCATCGAACCCTAATTCAAACGCTTTTAACAGGTCGTCGCCGTTTATCGGGCAAAGCACTGATCCCGCATACAAAATCGGCGAAACGACGACAACTCCTTTCCCGACAAATTTGTCTTGGAGTTTTTTCTCTTCATGTTCCAAGACATCCCTCATAATCATCCTCTCCTCCCATGTTTTTGTGACCCTGCGATTAAGTTCATCGTATTTTACGACATACCCAGCTTTTTCTAGGGCGGCACTGATCTTTGTTCCGCCTCCACAGATTACAACAACATAGTTGTCTTTTGCTTTTTTAACAACAAAATCAAAGAACTTTTGGCTGTCGGTTATATCGCCGGAGCCTTTGACTAAAATATTTTTCATCTAGAACCCTCCTTTTTAGTTGTAGTTTAGGAACATTTTTTTTAAATCTACTCTTTCCTCCAAGATAGTCAACTATAGAAAATTATTTAAAGTATAAATAATTTTTAAAAAACTATGCAAATGCCGGTAAACCAATAAGTTTTTTGCCTATCATAATTTTACCAAAATTTTTCTTGCCAAATCTTTCACTCGCGCCTATGATTTCAAGATAAAGTGGATTGCCCTTTTTGTCCAAGTCCAAAAAAATCAGAGGGGAAAGTTCCACAGTTTTATTAACTCCTCCTGTTTTAAACTCTATATTTAAAGCATCTGCTTCTTTATCGTAACTTATTTTCATATTATGTATATTATAACTTATCTATAGTTTTTGCAACCCAATGCATAGTCAAAACTATAATATATTCTTTTTTCCTTTTTATAATAACCATTAAATAATTTTTATTAAATTTCCTATATAATTCTTCCCTAAAATTATAAGTTGACCTGACTAAATTAGGATTTTTAATTGTTTCAAGTACAAACTGCTTGTTTATTTTTCTCTGTTCAAGTTTTATTGATGCATGTTTAGTAAAAATTATTAACATATCAGAATTTCAATATTTTCAAAAATTTAGCCTTTTCTGTGTGTTCCTTAAAAGGCCCAATGAGTGCTAGATTGAGCTTGTTGTTTTGAAAAATATCTTTGGCTAAGTATTGGATTTGAACTGCAGTAACTTTGCGAATTTCTTTAGCTTTTTCTTCAGCTGAAATTATTTCACGTTTTAAAAGCTCTTGCCCGCCATGAAAATTCGCAATATCGTCGCTTGATTCTAAGGAGAGCTTCATATTTCCTATCAAACATTCTTTTACTTTATTTAATTCTTCTTCGCTCACTTTAGAATTTTTTAATTTATTACATTCTTCCAAAACGGCCTTAAGCACTTCTTCTATTCTTTTATTGTCCACCCCGGCAGAAATTTGAAAAAATCCATGGTCGGTATAAGCATCATTATAAGCCCGAACATAATAACCAACGCCCATCTCCTCGCGAAGCTTTTGAAAAAGTCTAGAGCTCATTCCCCCGCCAAGCACCCCACCAAGCACTGAAAGAACAGCACTTTTTTTATTAAACAAATTTAAACTTCGCACTCCTAAAACAAAATGCGTCTGATCTGTCTTTTTAAAAGAAACTAGTACTTCCGGTTTTGCTTGCGCCTCTTTTACTTTTGCCTTTTTTATTTTCTTGCCTCTAGACACTTTTTCAAAAATTTTATTCACTTCATTCATCACCTGTTTCTCTGTCACCGCTCCAGATACAACTAAAACTGTAGCTTCTGGCAAATAATGTTCTTTTTTATATTTTACAAAATCATCATTCTTCATTTCTAAAATATTTTTCTTCTCACCAGCAATATTCCATCCCGCCGGCTGATCACCATAAAGCAATTTCATCATCAAATCTTGCACATGTCTTTGTGGCATATCTTCATACATATTTATTTCTTCTATAATTACACCCTTTTCTCTCTGCATTTCAATCTCTGGAAAAGTAGAATTAAGATATATATCAGACACAATATCAAAAATCTGACTGAAATGTTTAGCATCAGACTTGGCATAATATCCTGTATATTCTTGCGCCGTGAAAGCATTGTATTGACTACCAAGAGCGTCTAATTCTTTTGAAATATCAATAGCCTTCGGTCTTTTAATAGTCCCCTTGAAACACATATGCTCTAAAAAGTGCGAAATCCCATTCACTTTTTTTTCTTCATATTTTGAACCAGCTTCCACGAGCACTAACACCGTCGCCGTCGGATTGTCTTTCATTGGCACCGTAATAACTCGCAGACCATTCTTTAAAACTTTTTTAGAGAATTTCATAAAATCTATTCTAGCATAAAAAATTATTTATAAATATCATAAAATATACGGCTATATTGACTTTTGTTTAAAATATGATAATCTACTGTTTAGATACAAATTTTTGTGCCCCTATAACTCAGATGGGAGAGAACTCCCGACAAGGGAGAGACAGTGGTTCAAATCCACTTAGGGGGACCAAAAACAATCGGGAGAAATCCTATTCACATATAAGCCCTTCTTTACCGAAGGGCTTTTTTATTTAGAGTGTGCTAAATTTATATCTTCTCTTTTATATAATTTTTTAAATCTGTCACTTTTACTCTCTCTTGCTTTCCTGTGTCACGGTCGCGGACAGTAACTGTGTCATCTGTCAGCGTATCAAAATCAACTACAATACAAAATGGCGTGCCAATTTCATCCTGGCGACGATAACGCTTACCAATATTACCATTGTCATCAAATTCACAAATAATTTCTTTACGAAGCATTTCAAAAACTTCTCGGGCTTTTGACACAAGCTCTGGCTTGTTTTTTAGAAGCGGAAAAACAGCGCATTTGATTGGAGAAAGTCTTGGATCAAGTTTTAGAAATACCCTAGTTTCACTTTCTTTTAATTCTTCTGTATAAGCGTTATCCAAAAACATTAAAAACAATCGAGCCAAGCCAACAGACGTCTCCATAATGTGTGGAATAAATCTTTCTTTACTTTCTTCATCATAATAATCTAGTGCGACGCCTGAAAATTTTGAATGTTGTGATAAATCCCAATCCCCTCGAGCATGAATGCCTTCTACTTCTTTAAAACTACCTCCAAAAAAATCAAAAGCATATTCGACATCGTAGGCCTCACTCGCATAGTGCGCTAATTTTTCATGTTTATACCATCTTATTTTTTCTTTTGGAATACCATATTTTAGATACCAATCCCATCGTGTTTTTTTCCAGTTTTCATACAATTCTTTTGTCTGTGACTTATGATGAAAATACTGCATTTCCATTTGTTCAAATTCCCGTGTTCTAAAGATAAATTGACGAGCAGCAACTTCATTTCTAAATGCTTTACCTACTTGCGCTATACCAAAAGGCAGCTTGGGGTGCAGAGAATCAAGAGTATTTTTATATTCTAAATAAATACCACCACAGGTTTCTGGTCTTAAATACATAACATTCTCTTCAGTTAAAACATCTACAGGTGAACCAAGGTTCGACTTAACCATGAGGGAAAAAGATCTTGCCGGGGTAAGATCTGCTGATTTACAATTTGGACAAATAAGCTTCTTCTCTGCTCTTAACTTATCAAGTTCTTTATTTAAAAAATCAAGAGGCATTTTATCAGCAACAATCCCAAAACTTTCCAAAATATGATCAGCTCGAAATCTTGATTTACAATTTTTACAGTCTATTTGTGGATCGTTAAATCCACCGACATGACCGGAAGCCACCCATGTTTGTGAATGCATAAATATTGCGCTGTCCAAACCATAAACATCATCGCGAAGTTGAACCATCTCTTTAATCCATGCATTTTTTATATTTTCTTTTAAAAGAGTTCCATAATGACCATAGTCATACACGCCAGCAACCCCACCATATATTTCAGAAGAAGGATATACAAACCCACGCCTTTTACAAAGCGAAACTATTTTCTCCATTAAATTATCTTTATTATCTTTTTTGTTTTTTTCTTTCATATAAAATCAATTATTTTACAACAACCCCTCCACCGACAGGAAACGCCACATCATCATTAAGCTTAGTATTAAGACCTATCTTGTTTACTGCAACATCTACATTAGCAAAATCATCATGTCCAGTCAAAACTGCGTTATTTATAATTAGTGGAATCGTATCAACTTGAGAAAGTGAAGGCTTTAAAGAAATTTGAAAAGAAACGTTACGCGCTAGACTTATGATTCCAGAACCCTTTGGTATTCTGTCTACATTCCAAGTTATTTCCCTTGTAGAATCATTATATGTTAAATCCTCGCCGAGAGGAAAAATTGGCCCAACAAAAGTTGTCCATAAAGGAATGGTAGCTTTTATTTGCGCTTTCGAAATACTATTGGCAGTATTAGAAATAGTCCACATAACAGTATAAGTGGTCGTTTGTTCGGCTTTTGGGGGTATCGGACCAGTATTAGTAAAAGATCCAGAATAATAAAGTGCCTTCCCAAAAAAACCAACATCTGAGATTATGCGAACAATTGCTCCATTTGAATTTTTAAGTTCATTTATAGCGGAACCTTCCACTGCCTGATTGCCAAAAATACTTACATCTAAGTTGGTTGTTGGGTTATTTAACATTCCACGAGATGCAGAAAATAAAGAAAGCGTGGAAACAGAAAATGAAACAGAACCAGAATCACCTGGGTTCACTTCTTTTAATTGGCTTTGAGAATTTTTATCCCAAGTAATTATATCGCTGGATGAATCATAAAAACCTTGTGAAACAAGTACGGTATCACGATTAAAAGCATTTCCAGAAATTTTTGCACTTATCTTTAAATCACCTATCTTCGTATCTAAATTATTTAAATAACGAATTTCTGCCATTATTGGTGTCTTTGCGTCTACCGTATATTCGTTTTGAGATATGCCATGTATAAAAATATTAGCTTCAATAAAAGGTTTTTTAATTAAAACAATATCCTTTATAGAATTAAAAATAACATCAATAGTAGACTTATCCGTATCAGACTGCGAGCCACTTGAAATATTAAATGTTTTTTCATCTCCATCAAAAACATCAATCATCTTGCCAGTTATAATAATATTACGCTCTGCTCCAGGAGCAATATCACCCAAATCCCAAACATTGTTGCCAAAAGAAGGCGCTGGCACAGATTTTTTAAAAGTAAACCCAAATGGATAATCAACCTTAACAAGAACTTTAGAAATTGCTTTAGTAGCGTTCAATGTAGCTTTTACGTTTAAGGTAATTTCTTGATTTGGACTTATTGAAATAGGAGCATCTACTGAAAGATTTATCGGCGTGGAAGTTATATTTACATTAAAAAGTTTTTCTTTTACGAAAATAGCATTAGACCCCGCTACTCGATATTCAAGAGTTACTTTTATTGGACGAATACTTCCTTGTTCTCCAAAAAGTATTAATTTTACATTTTCATTACGAGTTGCTCCAGCTGGAATTTCTCCGAGTGAGGTGCGAAAATGTTCGGTGTTAGAAGACAAATCTACAGCTGAACTTTTAGGATATTCCATAACTAGATCTACTAAATCTAATGTGGAATTATTTCTATTTACAATCCCTACAACAAATGAAAGCTCTTCACCTCCGGCTGTAAAATTATTTCCAAGAATAGAAATATCAATATTGTTATTAGAAACAGCATTCCCACCAATAAAAAAAACATAAGTGGCATAACCCAAAGTTAAAACAAAAAAAATTATTGAAAAAATAAAAAATTTCTTAAATCTAGATGTTTTCATAAAAAATTTATCTTCAGCATCAGTATTAAATTCAACTTTTTCTTTTGTCTTCCAAGAATCCAAGGCTTCATTTTTATATAAATGAGAAAATACGTCTCGGTGCTCTATTTTGGTCTTATAATTCTTACTAAAAAGCTTACTTTTTAAATCTTCAAGCCTATTCAACTTATTCATATCATCTAACGACATATACGCAATTGTAGCATCTAAAAGAAAAAATTAGAAGAAGTGATTTCTATAAATGCGTCTCCTTGAGAGCTTTGTTTATTTGATGCAATACTTCAGGTCTTGATTTAGAAATTTCAAACACCAAATTTTCTTCAAATGGAGATTTGATAAGATTTTGCAATATCTGATTTTCTCCAATGTATCCTAGGTTGTTAAGGATGCGCAAAACAATAATGGCCTCGATATTTCGCAATTCTTTTGTATTTGCTTTTTCTAAAACAGATAGACCATTTATTAAATCAACAAACAAAGCCTCATTGGGCTCAATGCCGGCAAGCAATCTTTTTAATAAATTAGCAATATTGGAAAAAACTTCAAAAGTTCCAGAATTTTTAGAAAGATTTTCCAACATATTTGTTTTTGAGGCGCTAGTCACTCGCCAGAAATTCGCCCCTTGCACAAGATCTATTTTTACATAAGCAAAATCCTGTAAAACAAAACGCAACTTGGAAGACATCTTGCGCACGCCTTGTGCTGTGGCATAAATCATTCCTAAGTCGCGAGTAAAAATAAAATAATATTTCCCGCATTCGCCAGAATTCTTACTTCCTAATATTATTCCCTCTGTGTGATAAATGTGATGCATTATTTATCTTTTCTCAATTTTTACCTTAAAAACTAACTCATCTATTTTTATCTCTTGCCATGAGTTTATCGAAGGGTCTTGTCCATCATTTTCTTTAAATTCTATTTTGGAAACTAGCACTGTCTTTTTCATGTCATTTTCAAATTTTTGAATTAATTTTTTACCTGCATCATTGGTTTCGAAAACAATTGAGATAACATGACTTGGAGTAAGACCAATCTTTTTTCTCATATCCTGCAAAGCACGCACAAGCTCGCGATAATCTCCTTCTTGTTTTAAATCTTTTGTAATATCTGTATCGAGACTTACTTTATTAATGCCCATTTTTATTTTTAAAATATAAACAATATTTTTGATATTTAATTCATTTTTTATTATCTCAATATATTGGTCAGACAATTTTTCAGCAATAATTTCTAGCTTATTTAATGGTTGACGAACTTTAATACCAGCTTTCTGTCGAGCTTCCAAACCAAGGGTTACAACACTTCTAACTGTTTCCATCTTCTCTAAAACTTTCGGTTCAAAAAACGAAAAAATTTTAAATTTTTTCGTTGGCCAACTCGCCAAATGCACACTCTCTCTGTCATCTTCATTCTTTAATCGTAGCCAAATATTTTCTGAAGTAAATGGTGCAAAAGGGGCTAAAAGTTTTGTAAGAGTTTTTAGCACAAAATATAAAGTTTCTTTTGCTTCTTTTTCTCCATTCTTAATTCTGTCGCGAGAACGACGCAAATACCACGTAGAAAGATCTCCAATAAAATCTTTTATTGCTCTGACTGGCTCAAGCAACTTATAATCATCCATTTTTTTTGTGGATTCACTAATTAATTCGTCTAGTCGCGCCAAAATCCATTTATCTAAAATATTTTTAGAATTTGGCTGATTATTTGTCTCTAAATTTTTATCTCTGTAAAGCTCGTAAAAAATAAGTACATTATAAAGCAAACCAAAAACTTGTTGATGAAGTAAGGCAACAGTTTTTTCATCAAAATTTTTAGATTCTCCTGGCTGATTGACCGAATACATCCAAAGACGAAGAGTATCAACACCATATTTATCCATTGCTTCCCATGGATCAACAATATTGCCGAGAGATTTAGACATTTTCTTGCCTACAGCATCCATCAAGTGCCCGAGACAAATTACATTTTTGTATGCCTTATTTCTCCCCATAAGTATTCCAACGGCATGCAAGGTATAAAACCACCCGCGAGTCTGATCTATCGCTTCTGAAATAAAATCTGCAGGATAATTAATTTTTTTAACTGAAAATGGATAATGATCTTGCGCAAATGGCATACACCCAGAATCAAACCAAACGTCCATCACCTCTTTGGTGCGTGTTAATTTTCCGTCGCAACTACAAACAAGATTAATTTCATCAATATAAGGTTTATGTAGATCCATCTGACCACCACTATTTCTAGGCAACTGTAAAAAACCACATTGAAAAACTTCTGCATTCTGAATAACTGGATATTTAGTATTTAAATTATTTAATTCTTGCTTTATACTTAAAGCTTCATAAGAAGACAACAAAAGACGAATTGGATATTCATGAGATATAATCAAAATATTTTTTCCAGAATATTTTTGCTCTAAATCTTGTAGAACATAAATCATCCTTTTTCGAACATCTTCATCTGTTTCTTTAGATATTACTACTTCAGACTCTCGTAATCCCTTGTTTATAATAACTTGATCTTTAGTAAATCCAAAAGTATTAGCTATAATTTCTGCTGTTTGTTTTGTTCTGGTAAAATTTGAAGATATAATAACATCTGGCTTGAATTTTAAGCTTTTTGACATTAACCTGACTTGTTCTCTACCTTCTTCTGTTAAAGCATCATTATCCTCACCAGGATTAAAACTCTCCACATTTTTTATATTAGCAAGAGAACCTCCATGTCGCATCACAAAATATTTATTTCCTGACTTTTTTGTTTTATTTTTTAGGTCTTCAATACTTCCAATAACATCAATTTTTTTACAAGACTCACAGATCCAAACTGGAAGCGGGGTACCCCAATATCGCTCACGAGAAATTGCCCAATCTTTTATCTCCCTTAACCATTCACCAAAACGTCCGTCACGAATATGCGCCGGTTCCCATTTTATTCCTTTATTCTCTTCTATCATCTTCGCTTTTATTTTTGAATCGGAAACTTTTATATACCAAGAATCTCGAGCATAATAGATAAGCGCCGTATGGCAACGCCAACAATGAGGATATGAGTGTTCATATTTTTCTTTTTTAAATAAAAGTCCCCTATGCGCTAAATCTTTTATCACGTCTACAGCCACATCTTCATCTCGTACAAATCTGCCTTCAAACATCCCTGTACCTAATAAAAATTTTCCATCAAGCCCGACAATGTGATGCTTTGGCAAACCAATCTTTGTCCCAAGTTCAAAATCATCCTGTCCATACATTACTGCTGTATGCACAACTCCCGTGCCGTCTTCAGTCGTCACAAAATCCGCTCCGTAAACCTTAAAAGCTTTTTTTAATTTATATTTCTCGCTTTCAGAAATTGTATTTTGAAGATAAGGATAAAGTGGTTCGTATTCTAAACCGATTAAATCTTTACCTTTAATTTCTTTAACTATTTTATATTCTCCGTCTATTGCAGAAAGTCTTTCTTTAGCTAAAATTAAAAATTCTTTTTCTATTTTTATTTTTATATAAATAATATCTTTTCCTACAGCCAAAGCAACATTTCCAGGCAAAGTCCACGGAGTTGTCGTCCAAGCAAGAATATAAGTACTGGTGGAAATGTTACTTTTGCAGGGTGTCTCGCAGGCTGACGAGCCGAGAGGCAGCGCTGTGTCAGCAGACACAGACAGCGACCCTGCAGAAGTAACATTTCCGCCAGTTACTCGAAACTTCACATACACTGACAAATCTTTCACATCTTCATATCCTTGCGCAAGTTCGTGCGAAGATAAAACCGTGCCACAGCGTGGACACCAAGGCACTACTTTATAATCTTTATAAAGTAAATTTTGTTCATTTATTTTTTTTACAACATTCCAAACAGATTCAATGTAATCATTATGATAAGTGACATATGCATTTTCTTGATCCACCCAATATCCAATCCGATGGGTAAACTTATTCCAAATATCTAAATATTCCCAGACACTTTCTTTACATTCTTGATTAAATTTCGCTACACCATATTCTTCAATCGCTTTTTTAGAATTAAGCCCAAGCTTTTTTTCTACCTGCAATTCTACCGGTAATCCATGCGTATCCCATCCACCTTTTCGGCGAACATGAAAACCCTGCATAGTTTTATATCGAGGAATTGCATCTTTAAATGCTCGAGCTTCCAAATGATGAATTCCCGGCTTGCCGTTCGCTGTCGGTGGACCTTCATAAAAAACAAACTCCCCTTTAGGTGAATCTTTTTCTAGAGATTTTAAAAAAGTTTTATTTTCTTTCCAAAATTCTAAAATCCGCTCTTCGCGAAGAGCTGCATCACTTTTTTTGTTAGAATTTTCTTTCTGAACTTCCTTGGCCATTATTGAATAACTTTAACACAAAAACCTAATCGGCTCAATTAGTGGGAATTGAGCCGATTGGAATAAATAATAAAAAGTTGAAAATTAGTATAGAATTGTTTATTATAAAAGTATGGAAGGACAACCAATGAAAATAGAAGAAAAAGAGCTTATAAAAAAAGCAGCAATACAGTTTCCGGATGGAGAAATTTTAACTGGAAAAGGACACGATGAAATACTTGAACGTGACGAATGTTTAGACAAAATTTTTAGTACTCAATCTCTAGGTAAAAGAAGTGAGGGATTCGTGACAAATAAAGGACGATTCGTATCTAGACAAGAAGCTGATGAAATTGCTTTCAAGGCTGGGCAAATTAAAAAACAAAGAGGGTGGCTCCAAAGCCAAGATTTAAATTTAGAATAAAATTTAGATATAGTTACTCAGAATTATTGTATTATAAGTTGTGGCTGACCCTAATTATTAATTATTCTTTTTTAAAAGATTTGTAGATAATTAAAAATAAAGAAATTGTTGAATAAATAATAGAACCAAAAAACGAAATTGTTTCTCTTTGAAACCAAATAAATCCATTTCCTTGTGTTGGAACAATAAAATAAATAAATAAATAAATAAATAAATAAATAAAAGTAAATTTTTTCCAAACATTGAATTTTGTTTCACTGAGGATTGAAAAAATAATAGTAAAAATAAAAATTGGTATAAAAATCAAAAACAAATTGACTCTCTTATCATCAATACAACAAAAATCTCTATAAAAAGATGGTAATTCTAAAATTCTATTAAAATATGATATTACATAAATAATTATCATTACAACTGAACTAAAAATCATCCTTTTTTTTGTAACCCACTCTAAAAATTTATTCATAATTTATTTAAAAAACATGTTAAAAACCTTAATACGACACATCAAGGTTGTCCTCATTAGTTTTTAATGTCACTGCCACAAACCCCTGCTTTTTAGTTGTGGTAATATTCTTCCCAATTTTTTCTTTAATAATAGTTAAGTCAATAGCTTTTTTATAATTAAATGTATATTTTTCTACATTCTTAATTGTTATTTTTGTATCTAAATCAGTCAGAACTCCTTTCTTCTCTTGCCAATCATAAACTATATTAGTATTTGGAACGATTGTAATAATACCATTTCTGATTATTTTATTGTAAGAGAATTTAAGTTTTGTATTATTTTCTCTTAATTTAATAAAAGGAATTATTGTTGTATTTCCAGAATTGTCCGTAAGAGTTACAGATGTTTTTGTAATAATTATTGTTGGATTTTTATCTATTGCATCTTGCGCAGAGAAAACTACATCTTTGGTATTTATATTAAACGTTACTTGTAATTCTGGAGGATTTATATCATATACTGTTATCCCGTCTAGTGTAGCTTGTAATGTTTTATCTATTGTTCCATCTCCATTTTGATCAATTTTTAAATCAGTGTTTAATACTTCAGAATCAGGAGTAATATTCATTGTGGCTATAGTAGAAGATGAGGAGGGAATACCTTGAAATGAAGTTGATTCTGAAATAGAATTACCTTCCTGTTTTTCCACGTCTAGAGAAAAGCTACCCTGTTGATATCCTTGCATTTTCAGAGTATAAGAAATACCGGTAGGTATTGAAATAAATTGTACATCCCCTATTTTTTCATAATTTACACCCGGAATTTCTTGTTTAATTTCTTTAGTTATTGGATCCTCGCCTGTGTATCTACCTTGGGTATCCATAATTCCTAATGTAAGTGGTGAATGAAGGGTATAATGGAGACGAGGTTTGTTAGAAATTAAAGTTGAAGTATCGTTAACTAAAACATTATTCGTATCAATAAAAGTAGAATCTTTAATTTCAGAATTTATAAAATCAAGAAGATCTGATACTTCTAAGATGTCTCGATGAACTCTGTCTGGAATATTTTCTTCATTATATTTATTTAAATCCACCCACCATCTTTCGACATTTGGAGATTGTGACATCCATAAAGCGCTTGGTACCACTACAACTCCATCTCCATCAATAACTTTACGAGGTTTATAGGAAAGATATTCATTTCCAGAAAAATCAACATATGCTTTGTAATCTAATCCCACGGTTGTTTCTTCTCCCCATCCTGCAACTTGAATCACTTTCGTATTTGGTGACGGCTGCCAATTGTCAAGTATTTGGTGCACAGCTTGTGCTTGATCATATAAAGTATTATTACCATTATTTGGATGTACAGTATCACTAAAAGATGGTTTAATTCTGCTTTCTTCTGTTCCTAAAATATAATTTTTTAAATCAACTTCATCTGAAATATTTAATCCGTATATTGATTTTTGTAAATTAAAAAATAATTTATTTTCAAAAGTAATCAAATTTTCTGGAACAAATGGAACTTGAGGCATTGTAAAATAACCAGCTGATGGTAAAAGATTATAAACAGAAGACATATTTTCAGAAAGCTGTCTTGATCTATCTGCTCTCATGATAAAGCCAAAAGGACCAATCTCTGAGCCATGTAATAAATTAATCACCGCGTCAGGTGTACCTACTTGCGGAACTGCAATCAATATAACCTTATCAATTTTATCATAAAGAGGATTATTAGTATCTTTTAATTTCTGAATTAAAGCTTTCGCGACCAAGCCTCCATTGGAATGAGCAATAATCGTAACCTTTCCAGATTTAGAACTTTTTTGTAGATCTTCTAACTTTTTAAAAATAAAAGACTCAGAAAAGTTTTGAAACGTATTGTACGAAATATTACCGTTAAAACTAGCTCCATTTGTAATAATATCACCAAGAGAAAGTCTCCAATCATATGGAATAAAATCATAATCTGCAATAATTTTTTCATCATTTTTCCACTTTTTTAGATCACTAATAAAAGATTGATACATATTGAAGCTATATACATCGTCAACGATTCCTGTTTCATCTAATTCTCCATTATTTTTTGTATCATCTTTAGTATGGATAGTACTATTGATACTTTTTCCTTGATTATCTAATGCAAGATCAGCGTGATTTGAATCATTATGAGATACCCACAATTCTTTATCACCAGAACCGTCTTGTTCATATAATCTAGAACCCATTATCCCAGGCAGAAAAAGAACATTAGAAAAACAATCCACAGTATATACTGTAACTAAAGGCTTCATCACCACTGTTCCATTTTCACCCGCCAGAACGCAACCATAGTAACAATATGTGCCAGCTAGAGCATTTGCCGTCCCAGAAAAGTCAAAAGTTTTATAATAAATTGCTATTCTTCCACCTGCCCCTCCGATTAATCCATAAGGCCAAGAACTATTTCCACCATTTGCTTGGAAAGCACCAGTGCCACTTATTTTATTTGCATTTACATAAATACTGCCTCCACTAACTCTATCATAATTTCCATTTGCTGAAACAATACCATCATTTTTAAAAATATTGTCTACCACCAAACGAATCGCACCACCACCACGACGACTCTCTGTTCCACTCCCAAAGTCTACAGGCTCTGTATCTGAACCATAAACAGGTTTCGCCATGGCGCCTCCGCCTTTTCCGCCATAACTCGCCCCAGCTTCATAAAATGTATCTGGAGTTCCAAGACCATTAATATATCCTTTTCCATCAGCAGAAATTGAAGAACCATTTTCAATATTAAGATTTGAAACTTTTAAAGAAAGTATTTTCTCAGGAATTACAGTAATATTTGAATTTCCTAAAATGGAAACTAGGTTTGCATTAATAATCTCCCCACCTGAAAGAGTAAGTGTTGAAGTTTTATCAAGAATAATATCTTTGGCTGTTATATTTGCCCCATCCTCCGATGAAACCTTTGCGCCATTAGAAATATTTATATTATTTAAATTAAACGGGCTATCATTTTTTTGAAAACGCCAAGAATTATTCAAATAAAGATCATTAGATGATTCATCAAAAAGACCCACTGTGCCATTTTCACTGCAAGTCATGCTCCAGCCATCATAACTGCCACAGCCTCCTTTGGCTTCTGCTTTACCAGTAAATGAAGAATTTTCATAATAGAGAGCTACTCGTCCCCCACCACCAGGACTTTTATAATAAGAACCAAACATAAGACCCCCGCCATTAGCGCGCAATACTCCACTTCCTACAATTTTTTTAGCAGTCACATAAATACTGCCACCACTGCTTGAAACATTTCCACCAGAAGAGACAATGCCATTATTAGTAAAAGTATCAGAAACTACTATACGCATAGCTCCTCCGCCATAACCCACTCCACCACTTCCTAAGTCAGTGGGCTTTGTAGCTGATCCATAAGTTTTTGAATATGTAGCAGCACCATTACTAAGTCCGCCATAACTCGCGCCAATACTATCATTAGATGAAGCTCCAGGACCTTGATTAGCGCCATATCCTTTGTTGTCGGCTGAGATAGACGCGCCGAAATTGATGGTGAGATTAACGGCATTAATTTTTACTCCCTTAAAAGCGCTTGAAGAAAGAGGATCGCCTAAAAGAATCAGCGTCGCGTTATTGGTTATCGTTAAATTATTAAAAAAATATTCCCCAGCCGGCAAAGAAATGTTTGAACTTAAGACTACTTCAGCTTCGTCCGCATCGTTAATTCCATTTCCGTTTAAGTCTAGCGGAGAAACAGCAATAGCTTTCGGAACAAAAAATACCCCACAAAACGCAAAATACAAAACAAAAAACGAAAACAAGAGAATCGATTTTTGTGGACGCATATAATTTAAAATTATTTATATGGTTTTATTATCTCATAGATTTTAAAGAAAAAGTACTTAAATGTGGATAACTACTATCTTAATCCAAGTTTTTCAAGTCTAGACGTGATCGCGCCTTTTTTTCTGCCAAATTTTTTTGTCAGGTCGGCTATTGAAATACCAGAACCGAATAATTTTCTTAATTCCTCGTCTTGCTCTTTGCTCCATGGGCGATATGCATTTGGATGTTTTTCTCTAATTTCGGCAAAAGGTTTTGGGCGCGCCGAGTACGGCGCGCTATCTTTTTTTTCTTCCTCATTTTTCTGATTTTTAATTTTCCCTCCACAAGTAATTACAAAATCATCATGCATTTTTTTGAGATTGGTTACAGAAAGTTTACCAAAAACTTTTATCGCCTCAATAGATTTATTTTTAAAATCAACATCTTTTTCTAAAATTTCTGGGTGCACTTTAAACGCATGCTCATTAATGCCAAGCAGATAAAGACCCGAGAGCCTGCGCACCCGAGAGAGCGCCACATAACCTTGTCCAAATTCAAACACTTGCGACAAATCCATTACTGCCGCATCCATGCTCATCCCCTGACTCTTATGCACTGTAATAGCCCAAGCCAATCGAAGCGGAACCTGCGTTATTTGTGCGCGAACTTTTCCATTTTCTTCCACCATCCAATCCGCGGGCGGGATAATTATTTTTCGTTCATTTCTAGTTTTAATAACTGGATACCCGCTAAATTCTTCAAAACCGGTCACCACTCCAAGCGTACCATTCACAAATCTTTCTTTTTGATTATTTTTGGTGCACATCACCACCGCGCCGATTTTAAGTTCTAAATTCTCTGGCGACAAGCATCCTTTCTTGAGCGTCTCCACCACTTTTTCATTTCCGCTCCCAGACATTTTAAATAATTTTACTTCTTCCTTTATTTTCGCAAGCTCAATATTGTTTACCCGATCTACATCCATATTATGTGAAAAAAGTTTAGTAATATTTACAATCTCTTCTCCCATATCATCAAGGTCAATCTGCCGAGTATTTATAAATTTTCTATGGATTGGAGAAAAATTATTCGCGCGGATGCCAGAGAGCACGGCAAGAAAATCTTTATCATCTTGGCGATGCTGTTCAGTTAAGTAACAAACAAATAAATGCGCCCTCTCCCAAGCCCCACTTTCATAAGCAAAAATTCCCACAGGTCCGACCTGTGGAATAAGTGAACTTTGTTTATTTTTATTCTGATTATTTTCTTTGTCCTCTCTTCTAATAATCGGTGGCAATTGAAAAAAATCACCAACCAAAACAATCTGGATCCCGCCAAATGGTTCATCATTTTGTTTTATTTCCCGACAAACCAGATCCACCATATCAAGCATATTAGAAGAAAGCATAGAAATCTCATCAATAATCAAAACCCGAGTCCGATTGACACGCTTGCAAATATATTCACTGCTCGCAATTTTATCTAAATCATATTTATCTAATTTTGTTCGAATACCGATACCGCTCCAAGAATGAATCGTCATCCCACCGATATGCGTCGCGGCAATACCCGTCGAAGCAGTAATCGCAGGCTCCACGTCGCAAGTACGCAAATAATTCACAAAATTATTTATCGTGTGTGTTTTCCCTGCCCCCGGTTCGCCCGTCAAAAAAACATTCGCGCCAGTTTTTAAAATATTTAAAGCTTCACTTTGAGTCACGCCTTATTCTACTACATTTTCTTTGGCGCCACGATGCCGAGAAGATACAACCCATTTTTCATTACAAAAGAAAACGCATAAGTCAGAGCAATTTTATAAGAAGAAGTTTTGTCTTCTTTATCCACTATCATCGTATTGCCATAAAAACTGTTAAAAGCGCGAGCAACTTCTATTAAATAATTCGCAATATGATGAGGTTCGTATAGAGATGCGGAACGCAACACAATTTCCGGAAATTTATATAATAATTTTTCCACTTCAAAAATTTCAGACGAAAAAGCATGCGGGTCTGGCAAAATATTTTCTTTTTGCGCTTTTTCTAAAACTGAATTTGCACGAGCATAAGAATATTGAAGGTATGGTCCTGAATCCCCCTCAAAAGAAATTGATTTTTCAAAATCGTAAATAATATCTCCACCAATCCCTTGTTTAAGGATAGAATATTTTAATGCAGAAACACTTACTTCATTTGCCACCTTCTCTTCTTTCTCTGGAGAAAAATTTCTGTCTGTCATTTTCTCTAAAATAGCGTCTCGAGCGTCATTTAATAGTGATTCACCAGTTATCACGTTCCCTTTTCTAGACCCCATCTTACCAGAAGCGAGGCGCATCATCCCATGCGTAATGTGTCTCATCTTTGCCGCATGTTCCGGATGAATCAAGAAAATAACCTTCATCACAACGCGCATATAATCCATTTGCTCATTTGCGGTAACCATAATAGACAAATCCATTTCTGGATAAGTTTTAAATTTTTCTTCTGTCAATCCAAGCTCTTTGGTTTCATAGGTTGGTAACCCCTGCGAAGTAATGAAAACTCTAGTGTGCAATTTTGGATCGTATTTTTCTGCTTTAAAAACAATAGCGCCATCAGATTCTTCGAAAATCTTACCAATATTTCCATTAACAATATCTTGTCCAATATCCGCCATTACGCTTTCCAAAAAATAAAAATCAAACTTTGTGCCAAGTATTTTATATAAATCTTCAAAAGCCTCCATTGTTACCCTAAAACCCCAATCATATATTTCATTTATTTTTTTGTCTTTTTTGTTATCACTTTTTATATAAAGTTTTTTATTTATTTCATCTATTTCTTTTTTTGCTTTTTCATCAATTTCATAAAGCTCTGCTCCACTAGCATAAGCCCGCCCTATATTTGATGCTTGTAGAGCATTTGATCCTGCCTTGCTTTGCAATTTTTCATTTTCCAAAAGTCCATAAATAGCTTTAGCTACATGCAGACCAAGATCTCCCTGATAATTAGCCCGAACAACTTCTGCCCCAGAAAATTCAACGAGGCGAGATATTGATTCACCAATAACATTACTCATAAGATGCCCAATATGAAAAGGCTTAAAAGGATTTGGATCTGTATATTCCACCATTATTTTTTTCCCTTCTAATAAGTTATTTTTCCCAAAACTTTCCGCACTATTTAAAATTTCTTCAACACTATTTGCAAAAAATTTTCGAGATAAATAAAAATTAATAAAACCATTGCCAGCAATTTCTACTTTTTCAATATTTTTATCAAGATTTAATCTAATTATTTCAGTAATTATTTTTTCTGCTAATTCTTTAGGATTTCTCTCAACACCTTTTCCTATAGCTAAGGCCACGTTCGTAGAATAATCTCCATTCTTCAAATCTTCCGGGTGTTCAAGAACAATATTATTAACTTCTATGTTGAGATTTTTAAGCGCATCTTTTATTAAATTTTTTATTTCTTGCTCCATCTTATTTTTTTCCAGTGCTTCCAAACTTTCCTTCCCCGCGAGCCGACTCGCTTAATTTATTGACCTCTTTTAATTTTGCAATAATTACAGGCATAATCACAAGCTGTGAAACTTTATCCCCTTCCTCAAAAGTATACGGCTTATTGGATAAATTTACCAATAAAGTATTGTATTCACCTCTATATCCCGCATCAAAAACTCCACCCATGTGATTAAAACCTTCTTTTGAAATACTAGATTTATCCATAACAATAGCTGTATATCCTTTAGGAAATTCTAGAGCGAATCCATGCCAAAATCTATAATGCTCGCCCGGTTTTACTGTCACCGTTTCAATAGCATATAAATCCATCCCCACATCTCCAGAATGATGATATTTCGGCAACTTCGCATTTTCTTTTAATTTTTTAACTTTGATTATCATTCTTTTATTTCATAACTTTTTTAATCTTCTCATAAATTTTATTATGAATATTTTCACGAGTATCCATTTCACCATCTTTTACACATTCAATTTTAATCCAACCTTTCTGCGTCTTCGCTAGCCAAAGGGCACTCTTGCGAGAATTCTCTAAGAATTTAACGTCTTTTTCATGCACATCCTGCTTCTTGCCTAAATATTTTCTCTTGCCGTTTTTATTGCCGTTGCCATTTCTTTCTTTAATTAATTGCAAAACAATATCTGTCGGCACACTTAAATAAAATACAGCATCTGGCTTTGGAATTTTAAAAACTTCATATTCCATTTCAGCGAGCCATTTCAAAAAGCTTTCTCTTTTCTTTGTATCAGCAATTTTACCACCCTGATGAATCTGGTTAGCGCTGGCATATCTATCAGCAATAACAATATTTCCATCTTTCAGCCAATTTTCAATTTTCTTACTTGATTCAAAGCGATCTGCCGCATAAAGAACAGACGCAATTTTCGGATGTACTTTCACAAAATTATAATACTGCTCAGACAAACAATGCCCAATGAATTTACCAAAGAAATTTTTATAGTATTCTGGAAAATCCAAAAGTTTCACCGTATAACCTTCTTTTACCAATCGTACACGCAAGAGCTTAACCTGTGTAGCCTTCCCACTTCCATCTGTACCATCTATAACTATGAGTTTGCCCTTTTTTGCCATTTTTTTATTTAGCCTCTCTTAAAGACTCCATTTCAAATGAATTTATCAAAATGTCATCATCCACATTTACTAAATAAGCCAAAGCTTTAGCTGGTTTTTCAACCGGCATGGCCATATTAAAATTATTTTTATGATCCCCTGCTTTTTCAAAAAGATCAGTATGAATAAAACCAGGATAAAATCCCACAACACTGATGTTAAAAGGAGCAAGTTCTATTTGTAAACATTTAGTAAAGCCAGTTACCGCCCATTTTGAAGCATTGTAAACAGAACGTTCAGATCTTGCATTAAGACCAGCCCTTGAACTAATATTTATAATTCTTCCGTATTTTTGTTTTTTTAATTGTGGAACCAATGCATTCGCAACTAAAAAAGTTCCAAGTGTATTTACCAAAAGAGCATTTTTTATTTCTTTCGGACTATTTTCCTCAATTGGGCCCTTAATCCAAACTCCAGCACAATTTATTAAACAATCAATTTTTTTATATTTTTTAATAACTTGCGAAAATGAATTTTTTATTTGCTCAGCGTCTGTAACGTCACAAATAATACCATCGCACTTTAATTCTTTAGCAGTTTTCTCTACTTCTTTAATATTTTTACCTAAAATTACAACATAATTTTGGGAAGATAAAATTTTAGCTGTGGCTTTTCCTAACCCACCGTTTCCGCCTGTTATTACAATTACTTTTTTGTTTGACTTCATATTTTATTTCTTCCCCTTTAAAACTTTATCAATTTTTCTGGCAATCATAATCATATCTTTCTCTTTTCTACCACGAGTTGTTTCGGCTGGAGTGCCGATACGAATACCAGAAGGATCAAATGGTGAACGAGTTTCACCCGGAATAGTATTTTTATTGCAAATAATTCCAGCTTTTTCAAGTTTGGCTTCAGCTTCTTTTCCAGAAATACCTTTTCCATCCATCCAAGTATCCACTAAAATAAGATGCGATTCTGTTCCTCCAGAAACAATTCTCCAACCTAAACGAGTAAGCTCGAGAGCCAATACTTTTGCATTCTTGATCACTTGTTTTGCATATTTTTTAAATGCTGGTGAATCGTCTTCTTTGAGGGCGACGGCAATTCCGGCAATCTGCCCCATATGCGGACCTCCCTGCAAACCTGGAAAAATCGCTTTATCAATTAAAACTGAAATATCTTTATCGTCTAATTTTTTATCTTTTCTGGAAAAAATAATTGCGCCTCTGGGACCACGGAGAGTTTTATGGGTAGTTGTAGTAACTATGTCTGCATATTTAAAAGGTGTCGGATAAGCTTCGCCCGCTACCAATCCAGCAAAATGAGACATGTCCACCATTAAATACGCTCCACAAGCATCAGCCGCTTCACGACACTTTTTAAAATCAACAATTCTAGGATACGCTGTAAAACCAACAATTATTAACTTCGGCTTTTCTCTAATGGCATCTTCTTTCATTTTTTCATAATCAATGAGTTCAGTTTTTAAATCTATACCAATAGGCACTTGCTCCCACATCTTGCCAGTAATAGAAACTTTCTGACCATGAGTCAAATGTCCGCCAGAAGAAAGAGGTAATCCCATCACCTTGCCACCTTTTGGCACAAGAGCAAGATATACAGCTAAATTTGCCGGTGATCCTGAAAGTGGCTGAACATTTACATGCCATAAATCTTTTTTTAATTTGAAAAGTTTTAAAGCTCTATCTTGGCAAAGAGTCTCGAGCTCATCTATATATCTCTGCCCTCCATAATATCGAGCATAGGGATATCCTTCTGCATATTTATTGTCAAAAATAGAACCAAGCGCTGTCAAAACATCTTTAGAAACATAGTTTTCTGAGGGAATAAGATTAATCACACTTTTTTGTCTCTTTGTTTCATTTTCAATAAGACTCTCAATTTTTTTATCTCTCATAAACCAAATTGTAACACTATTATTTTATTTTTACAAAACTACTTTTGAAATGAAAAAATCTCATTCTGACCGTCAGATTTCATAACTATCGTACCCAATAAATCAGTGCGAAAAATATTTGCTCCAAATTTAGCTAGAGTATCCAGAGTTTCTTGATGTGGATGACCATAATTATTATTTTTACCATCAGAAATAGATGCGTATTGAGGAGAAACAGCTTTCACAAAACTTGTAGATGAAGAAGTCCGAGAGCCATGATGCCCGACTTTTAAAATAGTGCTTTTTAATTGAATTTCAGAATTTTCTCCAAGAATTATTTGTTCTGTTTTTGCGCCAGCATCACCGGTAAGTATTACAGAGGTATCACCAAAAGATAAACGCGCCACGACCGAACCATCATTAGTTGCCCACTCTGAAACATCTCTATCAGGAAATAAAATATTAATCACTGCTCCTCCTCCTATGTCTAATCTCATTCCTCTTTTGGCTAAAATATCTGGAATATTTTGTTTTTTCATTTCTTCTCTAAGACTTTGATAAGTTTTAGAATCTGTCAAAGTGCCAGACTCAAGAACAACCCCTACTTTATAATTTTTTAAAATATCTAAAAGCCCTCCAATATGGTCTACATCCGGATTAGTAATAACTATTGCATCAATACTCTTATCAAATGGAGACATCACTCTTTGTAATGGACCCAAAACTTTACGCGGTGGTCCACCATCAAACATTACTTGCGTCCCAGTCGGAGATTCTATAAAAAGTCCGTCACCTTGACCAACATCTAGCATTGCAAAAGTAAGTCCCCTGTGAGAATTTTCCCAATCTATTTTTACTAAAAAAGCATTTATGAATAAAAGAAATATAACAAAAATTAACAGGCTATATTTCTTGCAATTTTTCAACATGATATAATACTAGCATGAAAAAATTTGAAGAAATAAAATTTAATATAGGAGAATTAAAAGGAATTTCTACTAAAAATATTGAAGAACATCTGAAACTTTATGCGGGTTATGTGAAAAATACTAACCTAATAATTGAAAAAGCGGAATTACAAACAAGGTTTGGTTTTGAATTTAATGGTATGCGAAACCATGAATATTATTTCAAATCTCTAGAAGGCGGAGCAAAAAAGTTACCGGCAAACTCACAACTTAAAATAGCCATAGAAAAAGACGCACCATATTTTGATTTATGGCTTAATAGTTTTAAAATTCTCGCCATGACTCGTGGTGTCGGCTGGGCAGTCTTAAATTATGACAAGCAAACTAAACAATTAATTCATACGTGGATAGATGAACATCATTTAGGACAACTAAATGGACTTAACTGGATTCTGGGTATTGATATGTGGGAACATGCTTTCGTTGCTGATTACCAACCAAGCGGTAAAAAACAATATGTGGAAGATTTTTTTGCAAATCTCAATTGGGAAGTGATAGAAGAAAATTTTAAAAACTCATTGAAGTCATAAAAAAACTTTTTATATTTCTACCGAAAAGTCTATAAATAAAATAGGCGTAAATAATTAGTGTTAAAAAAAGTGGAAAATCAGGAAAAGTAAAAGCAGCAAATGGCAGATTAGAGAAAAAACTTATCACCCCAAGTTCATAGTGTAAAAATAAATATGAAAGATAGCCCACAGGCACAGCTAATACATAATAAATAAGTCCAAGGAAACCAGTAATAAACCCAAGCATCATTGTAAAAGGAATAAAAGGTAAAATTAAAATATTTGCCGGCAGAGCCACAAGCGAAAAATTTCCCATTTTATAAAGAATAAATGGAAAAACAAAAATATAAGCAGCACAAGTTACTGATACTATGTCTCGTAATTCAAAAATTTTAGGCACCCACAAAAAATATTTTTCAATTCTTGGCGCGAGAAAAATCACCGCAACTGTCGCAAGAAATGAAAGTTGAAAAGAAACATCAAAAACGAGAAGAAAAGGATTAAGGATTATCATAAATACACCAGCCAACAATAACGCTCGCGCAACATCATAATCTCTTCCTGTTGCCCGAGCTACGAGAGCAAGTATCGCCATTATTCCCGCTCGAATAGCAGTTGAACTCCCACCAGTCATTATGATAAATAAAAATATTGCTAAAATTCCCATTCCAATACCGAAATTTTTAGGAAGAAAGCCAAACAATTTCATAATCCATTCAGCGACAATCGTCACGTTATATCCAGAAAGAGCAACGATGTGTATCGTACCGGTGTTTATAAAACTTTGCCGTAAATCTTGACTAAAAGAAGATTTTTCACCCAAAATAAGACCGCTCATAAATAAATTCTCAGGGGCATTAATGGCAAAATTTATTTTTTCTAAAAATTTATTTTTAACAGAAAATAGCATGCTTTGAATTAGATTACCATTCCCATGCGAAACAATTTCAATTTTTGGATAAATCATTACATATAAAATTCCATCTTTGCGCAAATAGTTTACATAGTCAAAAACTTTACCTTGATCAGTAATAAAATTTTCTGACTTTTTTAAAATTCCCGTAAAATTGATCTCATCTCCGTATTTATAATCTGTATCTAAACCAGTAGATAAAAGAATTTCCATTTTGGTGGAAGTCTGTATTTCTACTGTTAATTGCTGACTATTTTCTTTAATACTAGGCTCATCTGTGATTTCTCCCGAAAAAATAACTTTTTGCCCCACTTGCGATTCGAAGAAAGCTGGATTTGGCACATCAACCATCTGAAATCTAAAAATCCCAAAAGAAAAAGCCAAAATAAAAATTGAAGCCAAAATTCCCCAGTTATTTTTTGAAATTAAAGTAAAAAATAAAAATAATGCACCGGCAATCACGCTAAACAAAACAACTAAATATAAATCTACCAAGACAAAAGAGCGCAAAAGCACTCCCATCAAAAAACCAAAACAAATTATAAAAAAAACTCTATCACGCATTTAAAATAATTATTTTTTCAATTTCACTGGAACACCCTCTGTAAAACTCGTCGCTATTTCGTCCGCTCTTTCATTATATTTGTCTCCATTGTGTCCTTTCACATAAGTCCATTTTATTTTAAAATCTTGCGTAAGTTTATACAATTCTTCCCAAAGTTTGCGGTTCAAAATAGGTTTATTACCGGCATTGCGCCAATTATTTTTCTGCCAATTAAAAATCCACTCCGTAATTCCTAAAATCACATACTTAGAATCAGAAACAATTTCCATGCTGTCAAAGGGCATCTTTGACATATTTGACATATTTAATTTTAGATATTTTAACGCCTCTATCGGCGCTGTTAATTCCATTTGATTATTTGTCGCATATCCTACCCCTCCACCAATTTCAAAAATCTTATCCATTATCATAAAAATAGCTCCCCATCCAGCCTTACCTGGATTTCCTTTCGCCGCCCCATCTGTATAAATTTTCATATATGTTTTTCTTGCATTTTTCATAATTTTTATAATATATTTTCTATTCTTAATCTTAGCTCTTCTCTACCTTTAAATCTAGATAAATCAAAAGTAGCCAAAAGATTAACCATTTTCTTTTCTGTGATAGATACATCAAAAGAATCAAAATCAGAAAAAAATGAAATAGCTGTAGCCTTACCAGATAAATCAGAAAAAATAATTTCTAAATGTTCCTCAGATCCATTTTTGCCAAATTTTTTTATTTTTTCTATCTTAACGTCAGGAAAGAAGAAAATAGGCTTCAAATTACCTAAACCAAAAGGTGCGAGCTTTTCTATCTCCTTCCAATTTTTCATATTTACAATACTCAAATTAGATTTGATATCATAATTTGCAACATCTTCTTTTTTATCTCTTTTTACTTTGTGAAAAGAAAGAGACAGCGCTTCTTCCAAAAAATGAATTTTATCATCATGCACAGTAAATCCTCCTGCAAATTCATGCCCGCCAAAATCTACAAATGATTCACTATTTTCACTCATCAGCTCCACGACAGAAATTGATCCATCGCTACGACAAGAACCCTTGATACAATCATTTTCATCTTTTGCCCACACAAAAACAGATTTTTTATATTTATCTGATATTTTTCCTGCCACCAATCCCAAAACTCCGACCTTCCATTCTGGATTACCTATCACAATCACATCTTTCATATCTCCCCCTTCTAATTTCTTATCTATGTGTTTATTCACGTCACGCATAATACCTTTCACAATATTTTTTCTTTCATCATTTATTTTTGATAAATGATTTACCAATATGCCTGCTTCTACCTCATCTCTCGTAGAAAGAAGTTCATAAGCCCGCATGGGGTCATCCATTCGCGAAGCAGCATTTAATCTAGGCGTTACCATAAAACAAATATCATCAACTGATAAATATTTTTGCTCAATCTTTATTTTTGCCAAAAGTTTTTGCAAGCCTGGACGAGGAGACTTCTTTAACACCTTCATCCCAAAATACGCAATAGATCTATTCTCACCAGAAAGCGGAACCATATCAGAAAGTGTTGCTAAGCCAGCCATATCCAGCATCCATTTTTCACTACCGTTCTTAATACCAAAATATTCGCCATATTTACAGATAAATCCTTGCATAAATTTAAAAACAACACCTGCCCCACAAAGCATTTTTTCTGGGTATGATTCCACGGAATCATACGGCGTACCGTCAATTGAAACGCCGCCTGTTTTTGGATTCAAAATTGCATAAGCGCGAGGTAAATCAAAAGAGACAAGCCCACCTTCGCTAAAGCTCTGACGAGGCACGTGATGATCAATTATTATCACATCTATACCATCCACTTCTGCTTGCGCCACTTCTGCAAATGCTGTGATTCCTAAATCAACAGTAATTAAAAGTTTAACATTAGACTTTGCAAATTGTTTAATCGCATCCATATTTAAACCATAACCCTCAGAATTCCTTTGAGGAATATATACTTCAAAATTTTTATAATTTATCAATTTAAATAAATCAGTCAAAATAACTGCTCCCGGTATGCCATCACAATCATAGTCAGCATAAATGATTATTTTTTCTTTATTCTCTATCGCTTCATATAGCCTAACGCAAGCTTTATCCATATCCCGCATCAAAAAAGGATCATGAAAATCTCGCTCATAATCTGGATTGAGAAAAATTTCCGCTTGTTCTATATCAACAATACCTCTTTTTTCTAAAAGTGTTCGCAGTAATTCTCCATATCTTTGCATAACTGAAATTTTAACATATAATATAGAAAGTTTCGCAAAATAAAGTTTTGGAATAGTCTGGCTGGGATAGGGACCCAGAGAACCGAGGACCTGAGAAAACTTTGATTTTGTGAAACTTTCTATGGAAAACTGTATTTTTTGCAAAATAATAAAAGAAGAAATTCCTTGCATAAAAATTTATGAAAACAAAAACTTTTTATCCTTTTTAGATATACAGCCAGTGTCCGATGGACATCTTTTATTGATTCCCAAAAAACACATTGTTTGGATGCAAAACGCTAACGATGAAACAATCTCAGAAATTTTTAAATTATCTAAAAAATTAATGCTTGCTATTAAAAAAGGAATCGCGTGTGACTATGTCCAATTATCCATCGTCGGCAAAGATGTTCCACATTTTCATATTCACCTAATTCCAAGATATTTTAAAGATAGTCTGCCGATGTTCCCAACAAAAAAATACAAAGATAAAGAATCAAATGAAGCTGCCAAAAAAATTATCGGAGCATTTTGATTCCCGGCAAGGTTCCATCTACCAAAAAATCAAGCATAGCACCACCGCCAGTAGACACAAAAGAAAATTTATTTTCCATATTCATTTTATTTATTAAAGATACAGTATCTCCTCCACCAATAATACTTTCAGCTTTGGATTTCGCGACTAATTTTAATATTTTTTTAGTAGCTCCTGCTCCGCCATCTTCATATTTACCAAGCGGACCATTCCAAAGTATAAGTTTTGATTTTTTGATTAGAGCTGCCAAATTTTTTACTGTTTTTTCTCCTATATCTAAGATAGCGTCATTTTTCATTACAAAATCCGTAGGTAAAATTAATTTCCCACCACGGCGGGCAGGCTTATTTTTTAATAATTCTGCAATCTCATAATTTTTATTACTAACTAAAGACTCCCCAATCTCGTAACCTTTTGCTTTCAAAAAATCATGGGCCAAGGCTCCACCGATAAACACATAATCCGCTAATTTTAAATATTTTTTTATAAGAGGCATTTTAGTAGAAAATTTATCCCCGCCTAAAATAAATAAAAATGGGTGTTTGGGTTTTTTGAAAGCATGAGATAAATTTTCTAATTCTTTCTTAAACTCCAAACCAGTAAAACTCGGTAAATATTTAGGCAATCCTACTATTGATGCATGTTCTCTATGAGAAACTGAAAAAGCATCATTTACATAAATATCTCCTAAGATTGCTAACTTTTTAGCGAAAGCTCCATCATTTTTTATTTCACCAGGAAATTTTCTGATATTATCAAAAAAGATAACTCTGTTTTCAGCTATTTTTGAAATTGAAAAAAAACATCTTATCACGGGCCCAAGGTTTGCTTTACCATCTTTACCAAGATGGGTAATTAAAATTATTTTCGCCCCTTTTTTAAGTAAAAACTTAATAGTTGGTAAAGCTTTTTTTATGCGAAAATCATCTTCCACTTTTCCATTTTTAATAGGCACATTAAAATCTACTCGCAAAAGCACCGTCTTTCCTTTTAAATTTTTTATTATTTTAATGCTTCGCATATTTTTACAATTTCTACAAACTTTTTTACATTCAAACTAGCGCGGCCAGGGAGCAATCCGTCCACTCCTCCATTTTTCAAAAAATCTTCCGCGCTTTTTTCATTAACAGAACCACCATAAATAATCCTCGTGCTGGATGCATCCGAACCAAATTTATCAGAAAGAATTTTACGAATAAAAATAGTCATTTCTCTAGAATCAGCCGAAGTCGCATCTTTACGATTTACTGTACTAGAAAGCGCCCAGACTGGTTCATAAGCAATGATAATTTTTGAAATTGAATTCTTGGAGACTCCCGCTAAACATTCTTCTATTTGTGTTTTAACTAAATTAAAATAACTATGACCCTCGTCACGAACACTTTCCCCCACGCACAGTATTGGCACAAGAAGAGCTGAAAGTGATGCTTTTATTTTTTTATTTATATCATTATTATTTTCCCCAAGAGCGCGTCTTTCAGAATGGCCCAATATCACGTATCTAACACCAATACTAGAAAGCATAAAAGAAGATATTTCCCCAGTAAAAGCACCCACATCACCACCGAAAGCATCCTGCGCGCCAAGTTTTATTTTGCTAGTTCTAATTTTTTTTAATCTTTCTAAATAAATAAATGGAGAACAAATTACAACTTCGGTTTTCTTAACTCTAGAAACCTCTTTTGCCACACCAGAAAACAACTTTTCCGCTTCTTTTAAAGTAAGCGGATTCATTTTCCAGTTGCCGATGACAATCTTTTTAGACATGACAAAATTATAGCATTAAAATTATCTAATTTCTTTCCATCTTTTTATTTTCCATTTACCCCCGGGACCTGTTGTAAAAAGGGGTTGAGACAAGCCTATCGCATAGCTAACCTTAGCTTCATTCTGCATCGTTAGTCCATAGCCTGTGACCTCTCTAAGCGTCACATTATTTTGAAGTTGAATTTGTCCATGCGGAGCATAAAGCAATAGATTACCTGTGGCGGCATTTTGTACCTTAATAGCCAAATTATTTCCTCCAGATTCAGCACTATTATTTCTAGACACAAGCATCACATAAGAATCAGTATTATCAGTGGATCCGAAATAATTTGAATTGTTTTGAAGATAAATAAATCCTTTTGTGTCTCTATTCAATGGGTCATCTGCTATAATGACAACACTTTTGTTTCCTACGCTGTCATCAACTTTAATTGTAGCGCCTCCTTGCACCATAAGCTGTCCTTTTATCCAAATTGCTCCTGTTAAATTAAGAACCGCGTTATTTCCATCTACAAGCACATCACAATTTATCTTGGTGGGACCAAGCGTTACGCTAGTGGTAATATTATAAGGGCATGGAGACGAAATTGTATCTCCTGCGATAGCATCATTTTCCCATTGATCAAGTAAGTCATCTGAAATAGGCATAATCCCATAAGGTTGATCTGCGCTGTTCGGATATTTAGTCCCTGTTACAGTAGTATCATTATCAATGTTTTGATAATAAGCATTTTGGTCAACCTTTGAATTAGTAATACTATTGGCATACATATTTACACTAGAGTGTATATTATCAATACTGCCAGAACTCCCTGCGGAAACAGCGCTGCCAGTCACAAAATTATGATTTTTATCATCCCCGTCAATTGGTCCGTCTGAATAAATATTGCCAAAAACTCCGGAGTTATTTTTCATACGTACACCTCCAGGACCTATCTGCACAGCAAAACTAAAATTAAAACCATTAGTAGTAGTAATATCTTTTAGAACAGTCCGAAAATGACTGTTTACACTGGCTATTGAAGTAATTTCTTTTTCGTTGGCTCCGGTAACAGCAACGGTTGAGTTTGCGCTACTATTGTTAAGAGTTAGAGTTTTCGGAAAATTAATGGTGATATTATTTTTAATTCTAAAATATGCATCTTCACTTCCCGATTCCGCTAAAAAATACGATTTTTTTGAATTTAAATTCATATTAGCATTTCTAAATTCCCGCACCGTTGGACTTACGAGTCCAGTGATTATTGCTAAAGAAATAAAAAGAAAAAATAAGACAGATATCAACATTGCCGCACCAGACTGATTATTAATTTTTCTTCTTGTTTGCTTTTTTATTTTCATAATTTTAAATTCGTAATTCGTAATTCGTAATTCGTAATTGATTTTAATAACTGCCTCTTAAAACCACTGTGTCATAAAAATCTTGAATATTGCCTGATGGATCATTAATGGATCTTAGAGTTAAAACTATTTTGACAGCTTTTCCTTTATTTGTATTTATTTGAGTAAAAGTAAGAGCCATAATATTAATGTTCGGGGTATTCAAGTTTCCTGTAAGCGTTCCATTTTCAAGAAGTTCAATATTGGAATCGGAAAGCAGGAACTCTACTGTTTTCGCCACTCCAGCATCATCTGTAGTTGCAAGATTTAAATCGCTAGTACTAATTAAATTTATGCCATTTGCTTGCCTGATTTCTCGCGACATTCTTTCTATTATATTTCCACTTTGTACTAACTCAGCCTGTATAGTAGTTTCTTTAAAAGATCTAGCCATTGTAATCATGGCATTAATCACCACTGAAGAAAGAACAGAAAAAAAAGCAATATAAAAAAGAAGTTCTAAAACAGCATAGCCATGTTCATAAGACAGTGCTTTAGGCTCTGTCCAGACAGAACCTAAAGCACTGTCTAGTATTATTTTTTTATTTTTTTTTATCTTTATCATGAAAAAATATCTATTATGTAAAATTGCAAGGTTTTAGTGATGGTCACTCCACCTTCTAGCCAGAAGACTGTTACTGTCACCAATTTTGCTTTAGGATCATCTGTGCCACTGCTCGCAATATCTTGAGTGTCATTATCGCGATTCACACCGGCGATAGTCACCCTGCGAGTAAAAATTCCCACAGTATTAGCTGTTTGAGACAATGTCCAAGTACCGCCAGAAAATGTCGGATAATAATTTGTACTGACGGCTAAACTGGAAATATTGCTCCACGCATTATCTCGAAGTATCCGTACCGCTTCTGCTCCTTCTTCTAATAAAAATGTTGCCTGCGTTGTATGAAAAGCTTGACGAGAAACATAAATAGATTTTTGAGCAACGGCCGTCGCCGCTAGGATTGAAACAGTAATAATTGAAATAGCCACCAATATTTCGACCACCATAAACCCCGGATTTTTAATGATTTTTTTCATATTAGTCTGAACTAGCAACACCTGTGGCAGAAATTGTAATAATTTTGGAATAGTTTATGGTGGAAATAGTCACAGTAGCAGTAGCACTTGGACTTCCTGAAAGACGATTGAAGAAAATTTCTCCTGATGATCCACTCACAATACCAATAGTAACATTCGTAATACTTGCAGGAGTTACAATATCTATTATTTCATTGCCAACCGTGTCTGGTATAAAGCCTGTCCCTTTAAAAATTATAACTTTATCAGATTGGAAATGTACTCCGTAGGAAGACGAATTAAGTGATGAAAGCGTTTCTCCACGCGCTTTGTCTATGGATGACAATATATCAACAACTCCGCTTTTAAGCACTTGCATCTCTCTTGATTTTGAAAATTGTGGGATAACAACTGAAAAAATAACACCCAGCACAGCAACTACAATTAATAATTCCA
This sequence comes from Patescibacteria group bacterium, assembly GCA_038061755.1. Taxonomy (GTDB): domain Bacteria; phylum Patescibacteriota; class Minisyncoccia; order Phycocordibacterales; family UBA9973; genus UBA9973. Next base: position 54,519 of record JBBTYN010000002.1, read on the forward strand.
AAAAAGTTATCCCTCGTTTGTAATTTTTTTTCATAAAATTAATTCATCTTAATTTATGCTACCCAAAATAGAATAAAGGGGCGAAATCATTGAGATAGCAAAAAATCCGACTCCAGCCCCAATAACAATCATCAGCAGTGGCTCAATAATAGTAGAAAGATTTTTAGTTTTATTTTCAACTTCCTCTTCGTAGAATAAAGCAATTTCAAGCAACATATCAGACAGTTTTCCTGTTTCTTCTCCGACCTCAATCATCTCTGACATCATTACAGGATACAAATCAAGATGAGTCTCAAATGCTTTGGAAAATGGCTCCCCTTTTTCTATCGCCAATTTTGCTTCATTTAAAACTTTTTTATAATAAATATTTTGTACCACATCTTCGGTTATTTCTATAGTTCGAGTTAAAGAAACACCAGAAATTAAAAGTGACGAAATGGTGCGTGCTGTGCGAGCAGTATTAAGTTCTATTGTTAAATTATTAACAACAGGAATTTTTAAAATAACAAAATCAATATAGGGGGCCATAAATTTAGCGCGAAAAAGTGAAAAGATTCCAAAGGCTGCACAAAAGATGATTACAAAAGTTAGTATTAAATTATTAGAGAAAAAATTACCAAAGAAAATAAGAATCTGAGTGGAAAAAGGCAAAGTCACGCCGAGCTCTTTGAATGTGCCTGCCAAAGTTGGCACCACGAAAGCAAACATCAAAATGCCAATAATAACCATTGCCGACATAATTACCCCAGGGTAAATGAGCGCGCTCTTTATTTTCTTATTCAATGAATTAGACTTTTCTAAATTTAGCCCGATGTCAGAGAGCGCTCCTGCAAGATTCCCAGACTCTTCTCCTGCGCGAATCATTGAAATAAAAAGTTTTGAAAAAACATCAGGAAATTTTGAAAGAGCAGTTGAAAAAGTTTCCCCGGAATTTATATCATTTGCTATAGAAGTTAAAATTTTACCGAGTTTAGGATTCTTTGTTTGTTTTTTTAAAACTGATAAGGCCCTAGAAAGTGAGAGTCCCGCTTTTATCATCCCGCTCAAATTTTTAGTCAAAATAATCTGTTCTCCAACCTTCACTTTTTCAAAAATACTGGATAACGTTAAAAATTTATCAGTAAAATATTTATTTTTTTCTGAAATTGATAATGGAATAATGCCACGAGAACGCAACTCTCGAGCAAGAGCATAGCGATCAGTAGCATCTAAAATGTTTTCTAAAATTTCACCTGTTTTTGATTTTGCGCTGTATATAAAAAGCATAAAAAATTTAAAAAAAAATTATTCCGAAACAACTCGGAATACTTCTTCTAAAGTGGTAACACCCAAGACTGCTTGAAAAACTCCATCTTCAATCATTGTCATCATCCCCTCAGCTTTAGCTTGCGCCTCCATATCATCTTGAGAACTTCCTTTAATAATCATTTCTTTAATAGTAGCTGTAACTTTTAACACTTCATGCATCCCAATACGACTTGAATATCCATCTTCAAATTCAGCGCTCTTTACTGCTTTATAAAAAGGAATTTTGTCCCAAGTATCTTTTGGGCCTATAACATTTTCAATTTTTAAAAAATCTAATACTCTATCTAAATCAACGATCTTTTCAAGATTTTTTACCTCGACAGAAGATAAGAAATATTTTTCCTTATTTGAGGTAAGCCTACGCACTAATCTTTGAGCAATAATTGTCTTCACTGTTGCTGTTATCAAGAAAGGTTCAACTCCCATATCTATAAGTCTTGGTATTGCTCCAGAGGCTGAGTTGGTGTGAATTGTAGAAAGAACTAAATGTCCAGTTAGAGAAGCATTTATTGCTAGTTCGGCTGTTTCTCCATCACGAATTTCTCCCACCATTACAATATCCGGATCTTGACGCAATAATGAACGAAGCCCATTGGCAAAAGTTAAACCAATCTCTGGTTTTACTTGTGTTTGATTAACTCTTGGCATTTGATATTCGATAGGGTCTTCCACTGTTGAAATATTCACTTCTGGCCTATTTAAAATATCAAGCATCGTGTAGAGTGTAGTCGTCTTCCCGCTTCCTGTTGGGCCAGTGGCGAGCACCATGCCAGTTTTTTGTTTTAATGAATTATGTATCCGTTCCAGTCCTTCACCATGAAAACCAAGCGTTTCTAAAGAAAAGCCATTAGTATTTTCTTTTAAGATTCTAATAACTGTCTTTTCTCCAAAAAAAGTCGGCAAAGTAGAAACACGAAAAGAAATTTTTTCTCCATTTTGTTCTATTTTAAATCTGCCGTCTTGAGGCAATCTTTTTTCATCCAGTTTTAAATTAGATAAAACTTTAATACGCGCCGTTATCCCAGAGCCGGCATTTTTTTCCAAGACCATCGCATCATGCAAAATTCCATCTATTCTATAACGCACGGTAAGTTCTTTTTCCCCAGGCTCAATATGAATATCAGATGCATTTTGCAAAATTGCGTGAAAAATCAAAGAGTCTACTATTTTTACAACTGGAAGATCTTCCGCTATTTCTTTTAATTCTGCATCGGATTTTTCACCTTCTTCTCCAAAAGGAGCATTTATTGTAGCACTTTCTTTTTGTATAATATCCTGAAACTCTGATTTCAAACTTTGTCGATACTGAACCAAAACAGACCTAATAGAAATTGTGTCAGTCAGTCGAGGTAAAATTTTTAAACCAGAACGTTTTTTTATAAAATCAATTACAGGCAAGTCATCAACATCAAGCATCGCTACTTCTAAACTATTCCCATTCTTCCCGCTTTTTTTGTAAGCGACAATATTGTAATTGCGCGCAATCGGCTCAGGAATAATAGAAAGTACAGAAAAATCTATTTTTTGATTATTTAAATCAATGAACGGTATACCCAAAACAGAAGCTTCCATTCGCTTCAAATCTGTTTCAGATATTTTCCCATCGGAAAGTAAAATATCGCCAATTTTTTGTTTTTTAGTTTCAGCTTTTTTAAAAGCCTCTTCAAGGTCTGCCTTAGACACAAGCCCTTCATCTAAAATAACTTTTTTTAACTGTTCTTCATTGATTTGCATTACAAATATAGTATAGCAAAAAAATCTCCCAAATGGGAGATTTTTTTGCTAATAATTAAAATTAAATTAATTCTCTATATACCCCGGACTTTTCTTTTGTGAACAAGAGTTACTTCCACAAGTCCATGTCCATTTAGAAGGACTACTTATTGGATTTGTGCCAATAATAGTGCCATCACCACATGTATAGTGGTTACTAAAACAAGTAGTACCACTAGAAAGTGTACATGATGTATTTGATCCACCATTAGAACCAAGACAATCCCAGGCAGAAGAACCATTACCATTCGCTGGGGTACCTGAACTACAAGTATTGTAAACTAACGGAGAAGAACAGATACCATTAATAAGTGCCGGTGCACACTTTATTCCATCCCAAATAGTTCCAGTATCGCAACTCGCAGTGGCTAAGGCAGTGGCAAGTTGTTTTGCATTATTATAAAGAAAGAATGCTCTACTTTTATGGGTACTCTCAATTATATATGGAATAACAACACCTGTTTTGGTACCTACATCATAAGTACCGGTAGTTGGGGGCTTAATAGGGTTTGAAGTTGAAGAAACAATAGGAAAGTTAGCTGAAGTAGCTCCGCTATTATTGGTACTACTAGTTACAGACGACCCAAGAACAATTTCAGGATTTATTACACTCCAAGAAAGAGTTGTGGTACAACTGTTATTTCCTACTGTTATTATACAATTAGAAGCAGTTAGAGTACTGGACATTGCGGGGGCGACAACAACACCATTAAAATTGATCCAGCCCACGACTTCACTTCCCCAAGCGTAACCCGAAAAAGCAGTACCCGATAAAGTTACACCATAACTAGTGCCTGTAAGGGAAATCCAACCATCCCAACCACTACTGCCATCTCCTCCAGACAGAGCTTTTGCCCAACCAGTCAAGCTACTACCAGCCACTTTGGCATTATCAGCAGTAGTTCCACCTCCAGTTGGAAAACCAGAAAGTTCTCCAAACTTTACCCAACCAATATTTGATGACCAAGCATAACCAGTAAGATAACCAGTTGTTAAATTTTTAGTTACGCCATAACTTGAAGTCGCGCAATTATTACCAGGATTCGTACAATTAAAACTTATCCAGCCAATATTAGATGACCAAGCATAACCAGACATATTGTCCGTAGAACTTGCTGAAACTATAATAGGTGAAAGACAAAAAACAAATACTAGAACAAAAATAATTTTCAAGAAAGATTTTAAGAAAGAAATTTTCATTATTTTAATATTATACCATTAAGATTACTAAAAAGGGTATAAAATTGAAATCTATACTGTGGATAACGATACTAGCTGATACTAGCTAGATACTAGCTAGGACAGTCCTCGCTAGTGGTGTCAAATAAGATAACTTTCCACAAAATTATTAAAAGATTTAGTGTCTCTAAAATAATCAGGAAAGACTTTTTTATTCAAAATATTGCCCTCTAGCCTATCGACACCAATATAATCTTGATAACTAGAGTACCTATAAGATTTTAGAAAATCTTTCTTTTCACCAAGTGATTCTTTAATTTTCTTTTCCCAACCGGGGAATTTTATATCAAGTGAATTAAAATGAATATATGCAAAAAGTTTTCGCATATAAATGTCGTCAGACTTTACACATTTTGATTTAAATGGTCCGCCAAACAAAGCACCTTGTCTTTGATATTTAATATTAAAAAACATTGAATATCCTGTCCCTAATTTTCTCATAAACTTTGTTATCCCTCCATCCACTTCTTGGCGTATCATTAAATGAAAATGATTAGTCATCAAACACCATGCGCCTATAAATACTAATGGTTTTCCTTTTTCAATCACCATTATTTCTTCATAACTTTTATGTAGAATGTTTGTTAAATTGTTGAGCTTTATCACATCTTCATTATTTGCAACATATAAAAGCATTATGAATCTTTCATAATCTTTCTGTAATTTAAAAATATTTCTTTTATCAATTCCTCTATTCCAAAGGTGGTAGTATTCACCAGTGACAAAAGGATCTTTTCGCAACATCTATTTAATATAACACACTAGCTAGGACAGTCCTAGCTAGTGTTAAAAAAACAGTCCGAAATATTTCGGACTGCCCAATGATAGTTTTAACAAAATCATCAGAAATGAAAATTTTTGGAGATATTAACGGGACCAAATCGGCATCAGATTTTCGTCAATATAAATGCTGAATACCAGCCCGGGCATACCTTGTTTAAAGGTGGAAAAACTTACATCCCAGGTCGCTTTTGACTCAAACGATCTAGCCAGGTCAAAAATCGCGGAAATATTAATTAACTCCTTCACATACTTGTTTCCGCTTAATTTTATTCCCCCGATATCCCCCGCGGCGTAATAATAATGAATTTTGTTGTTATTTTTAACGACCCAGGGGTACACAACTTTGTAGAATGTATTGAACAAATAGATCTCGGGGGAATTTACCACTTTGGCAAATTCATCCTGCATTTGAAACCCCGCGCCATTTATTTCAACCTCTTTTTTGAGGCTCCCTTGTATCTGCCAACTTTCGGACATGGTCCGATAATTAATCGACGCGCTAACGCCGTTTTTTCCCGCTTCCTGCAAATGACCCAATGGGTGTATTAACGCCGCCGATACGAATCCAACAGAAGCAAGGCGGACAGCTTTTTCCCCAAGTCCGGCATCGTAAAAATTTATTAAGCCGGTCTCACTGGAATAATCCACATTATTTCTAATTTTCCCCGTTTCATTAGGGTTTTTGAAAAACTTCACGTCCGCAATCCAGATTTTTTCGGAACTCGCAACGTTTTCCGTCTGACCCTTCCTATATGAAAGGGCGAGTATTAAATTTTCTTCCGCCGAAGCCACGGAAACCGTTGCCAACAACATTGCCGCAACCAAAATCCCGATTATCTTTTTCATCCCGCACCTCCAAAAAATTTTAGATTATTTTATTGTAAAAGGACAAAAAACATCCTTTATTGATTGTTTAATGTATTATACTACTTTTCTATTTTAAAGTCAACTACTTAGAAATGTAGGGTAATTTCTGCGTAATTTGTAAAAAATTATTTATTTTCCAATTTTTCAATGCGAGATTTTACACACTAGCAAGGACAGTCCTAGCTAGCCTTTAGCTAGGATTGTTCTTGCTAGTACTTGCCAACATCTTACGGAAGCATTAATTTTCCTAGTAGGAGGTTGTTGCAAGTAACTTGACCGCCGCCGCAAACAGCATTACATTGATAATATTGACTAGGAAACCTGCAGTAAACGGTTATACAAGTAGCTGCCTCGGTGAGGGTCCCACCTGCGGGACACCCGTATGTTTGTCTATATATTGGGAAGCCAGTCTTTGATATGACGTTGCCGCCAACATCTAGATCACCTGAAACATTTACATTGCCACTTTGGTCTATAGCCATTGTTTTTACTCTAGCACTGTTAAGAAATTGTAAAGTGCCAGAATTAGTCTGTAATGAGTAACTCTGTGTTCCCGGTGATTGCAAAGTAAGCGCTGGACCAGGCCCGAAACCAACCTGGCCCCCGAAACCAGCCTTGCTCTTGCTCAAAGGTCTTAATAAAGAAACATCTCCCATAACAGATAATTTTGAAGCTGGACCTGTCGTCCCGATGCCAACATTGCCGTTTTTAACTATAAGACCATTAGGAGCAGGAAGGTGCGTTGCATCTCCTGTATTGAGTACTAATCCCCCAGCTTTTGACTGACCTGAAAAGGTTACATTCAGTGGCGTATCGGTATTATTACCAGGTGGAGGTGCTGTAGGACCAACATATTGACTATATGCAGAAACAAAACTAACTCCAGCTACTAATATTAATGCTAGAATGATAGATTTTATATTTTGTATTATTTTTGTTTTCATATTATTTTAATTTATTATTAATAATTTGTTTTAGTTGGAGCGGTGGTGGAATCAATAAGTTGCTTTAATTCTTTGGTATTCACTGGATTTGAGGTAGTGGCTGGAGCAGTGGTGGAATCAATGAGAGCTTGCATTTGTTGAGCTTCAGTAAGAGTTGGAGGAGATTTTGGTTTGAATAAAAAATAAAAAATAAATAAACCTAAAACGATAATAATCAGAACAGATACTGCTATCTTTTGATTTTTAGTCATAATTATTTATAAGTATAAAACAAAATAAAGATAAAGGGAACTTGGGGTGTGGATAACCCCCACACCTTTTATTTTATTTAAGACTTTCGGAGATTCTTCTTTTTAGTTGTCCTAACGCTTTTCCATCTTTCTTTAGATTATATTCTCTCGTTCTGGCGTCATGCTCATTAGCGCAAGCTTCATAATAACGAATTTCAAATGGTCTCCTTGCTTTAGTTGAACGATTAAGTCCATTGTTGTGTTCCGAAAGTCTTCGCTTCAGATCATTAGTTGAACCAATATATAATTTTTCATCTTTTAGACTTTTTAAAATATACACATAGTACATAATAACCATTATATGATCTGAAGTTATAAAATGAAAGGTGTGGGGGATAACCCCAACAGCTTCATTGACAAAAACTATATTTTCTGTTAGAATCTGTTAAGAATAATATTGTACAAGAACTGACAAAAATAGGACTGAATGTCCTTTGACATAAGAATAAAAAAATAGATTGGCTCATTTCGAGCAAAAAAAACGATACATACTAAAAGGAGGATGTCATGAAAAAGATACTTGCAACAGCAGTACTAATGATGTTTGTATTAGTAGGATGCGATGGCAGAGAAACGACATCGGCACCGACACCGACAGATCCAACGCCACAGGCAACATTGGTTTCTATCAGCGTTACTCCGAGCAACCCGACCATAATGGTCGGGGCGACACAACAGTTCATTGCTATCGGGGCATATTCCGACAGCACGACACAAAATCTGACGGTCTCCGCAACTTGGAGCTCGCCGGACACAGGCAAGGCGACAATTTCGTCAGGCGGACTGGCCACAGCAGTAACTACCGGATTGGTAACAATTACGGCGACGTCAGGCAGTGTTTCGGGAACAGCTACATTGACGGTAGTAACCGTAACGTCACCGCCAGCTCCATATACAGCTCCGTCTGGTTGGTCACTTAGTCAAGTAACAACAGACGGAGCCAGTATTATTACTACGGGATCAAATGTATCCGGCGCAACCGCAATAGCTTTCAATAGCGATGGAACGATCAAGTGGCAAAAAAGTGAGCCTGGGACTTACGGAAAGTCCAAGGCAACTGGTGACTACACTTATGTTACCAGAACATACCAAACCGGAATTGACTACAATTCCAGCACATCTATCGAGAAGATCAATAACTTGACAGGCGAAATAGTATCTACTGTTGTTGTGGGCACACAAACAGACCCCAATGGAGCAGCAGCTTCTTATTTAGGCTCGTTTGCAACCAGCACCAACGCAGTGTACGTCGCAGGAAGCGACGGCAATGGTTCGACAATCAAAATCTCCAAACTTGATTTGTCGTTAACCAACAAGACCTTTTTGTTGGGATACAAAAGTAGCGACTTAAGGGACATGGGAACAGTTGAAAGAAGCACGTCGTTCGGAAATTATTTTTATAGTATAAGCTCAGGCAGTATTGATGCTTATACATTAGACGGCGTGTATTTCGGGTACACCCTTGCTCTTCCTGGAGCAGAGTTCGTCAACACCCTCCACAAAGGCAATGTGCAGTATGTATCAGGCTTACAAGCCGGAACAGCCTACGTCTGGGTTTATAAAGACGGAGACCTGCAAAACAGCTTCCCCTTGGGCACAGGATCTGCCGAAGGAATGGATTTCGGTCCTGATGGCGAAATGTATGTAGCCATCAGTGGAGGAGTCGGTCCAGTCAGGATTGATCACACCACCGGCACCATAGCCTGGACCGGCACTACTGCCGGGCACTCAGTTGCTTACCTGAATGGCAAAATCTACGTCGCCACAGGAGGCAACAAAATTGAGGTATTTGACGCCATAACAGGAGGTAAAATTAATTGATAGAATCATCAAGCTCATAGCCCATCTTCAACAAAGTTGAAGATGGGCTATCTTTATTTTAATTTAAGGCACAAAAGACCTTTTTACGCTAAAAATTCTTTAACTTTTTCTTGAAAGAAAACTTGCATGTTTGTTTTTGATTGTTGTTTCTGAAGCCAGATAATCGCTTCATCGTCTAAATCCTCTGGTGATGTTAACTGCTCGCAAAACAATCTATCATTAAAAGTGTCATTATATTTTTCTTTTGCATCTAAAATTAGTGTTTCTAAGGTTGCATGTTTTTCAAAAAGAATAAAATATAAATCAACATAATCCTTAAAAGATCGCCTACGTCCAATGGTATAGGCTTTCATAGAAGCAATATCTAAAACAGAAGCTAGCGGTACAATGTTTGTATCAATAGTTTTATATTTCAAAATGAATGGATAATGCAAAAAAGTCATCTTAACATTTTCCACCATCAAAGTAAGTTCATTTTTTGTATTTACTAAAACAGAAACGGAATTGAATTTTTCTTCAATTTTTACAACTAAAGTTTTCTTAATAGGGTCGGGTGAAAAAAAATCTAAATCAACAGAAATACGATGCCCTATTTGTAAAGCTAGAGCTGTGCCTCCAGCTAAATAAAAATTATCACGCAAAAAACCACACATATCCCAAACCTTTTTTGTTTCTTGATTTAATGATTCGTAATGCATATTTTTTTAACTTAAACAAACATCATACGCGCTAATTTTATGGCAGAAGGTCTGACAGCTGAAACAGAAATATTATTGAGAACTTTTTTGACTTCCGGAATACCATAAAAGAATTTTATCCAACGCCAATGCTCAAAATTGCCATATAAAATGGTATTTGTAATAATTGTATTTTTCATCTTTATGGGATCACATTTTTCAAAATCATATGACCATAATATAGACTTAAAATTATTAGGTATTTTATTCATATATACATTATAACATAATTTAGATTGCATTTAAATAGCACTTATGATATTGTTTTCATGTATGAGTCCTGTAGCAACAGGGCTTTTTTTAATAAAACTTAATAAAAATTGCGTCGCGTTTTGGCCGCGTCCTAAAGGACTTACGCGGCATGATTCCGCAGAATCAACAATTACACGACGTGATTTCGCAAAATCAATGTTAGATATAAAAACATTCAAATCAGCTTTAGAACAATTGGAAGAAGAACGAAAAATTCCAAAAGCAAAAATACTAGAAGCAATAGAGCAAGCGATGGCCGCGGCTTATAAAAAAGATTACGGAAAAAAAGGACAAATTGTTCGAGCCAAGTTTGATATGGAGACTGGAAAAACAGATTTCTTCCAAATAAAAATCGTGGTAGATGAAAGTATTGCTATAATAGATGCAGATGATGAGTCAATTACAGGTGATGACGAACGTGTGCATTTTAATTCCGAGCATCACATCCTTCTCGAAGACGCAAAAAAAATAAAAAAGGGGGTAGAACTTAATGATGAAATTATTTTCCCATTAGAACAAAAAGATGATTATGGACGCATTGCCGCGCAGACCGCCAAGCAAGTCATCATCCAAAAAATTCGTGAAGCAGAACGCACTTCTATCATAGACGAATACGGCACTAAAGAAGGAGAAGTTATTTCTGGCATAGTTCAAAAAGTAGAACGAGGAAATGTTTATGTTGATTTCAATAGAGCGACAGGAATATTGCCTACTGAAGAACAAATTCCAGGAGAATACTGGACCCGAGGACAAAGAATCCGAGCTTACCTTTATAGTGTGGAAGACACGCATCGAGGTATAAACTTGCGTCTTTCTCGGACTCATCCTAAATTTGTAGAAAAACTTTTTGCCATAGAAGCGCCAGAAATAGAAAATGGCGTAGTGGAAATAAAATCTATCGCTCGTGAAGCAGGCGCCCGTTCAAAAATCGCGGTTTATTCAAACGATGAACACATCGACCCAGTAGGTTCTTGTGTTGGACAAAAAGGAACTCGAGTAAACACTATTACCACAGAACTTTCTGGAGAAAAAATTGACATAATTCCTTGGTCCGAAAATCCTACCCAATTTGTTTCTAATTCTCTTTCCCCAGCAAAAGTTATTTCAATTGTTATAGACGAAAAAGAACACAAGGCAATTGTAGAAGTGGCAAATGACCAGCTATCCCTCGCTATCGGCAAAGGTGGACAAAATGTGCGCCTTGCAGCCAAACTCACTGGATGGAGAATAGATATTAAGGGTGATGAAAAAATTGTTGAAAGTGAAGTTAAAAAAAGTGAAGTTGTAGAGTAAAATTTATTATTAGTTAAAAATCAAATATGAATCAATTTTTATTGTTTGCAATCATTAGTTCATTTGTGGCTATTGTTTACGGTTTGTTTCTAGCTAAATCAATATTAAAAAAGAGTCCCGGGAATACCCGTATGCAAGAAATTGCTAAAGCGATTCAAGAAGGGGCTAGCGCTTATTTAAATAAACAATATAAAACAATCAGTATTATTGCTGTAATACTTTTCTTTATTATTGGCTTTGTACCAAAACTCGGATGGACTATGGCTTTTGGATTTTTAGTTGGAGCTGTTTTTTCTGCTTTGGCAGGATATATAGGTATGAATGTGTCAGTCAGAGCGAATGTCAGAACAACAGAAGCTGCCAGAAGTGGAATAAATGAAGCCCTTTCTCTCGCTTTCAAAGGCGGCACAGTGACTGGACTTTTAGTAGTTGGACTTGCCTTGCTTGGAGTGACTGCTTTTTATGCAATTACAAAAGATGTTACTGCGCTTATCGGACTTGGTTTCGGCGCTTCACTTATTTCAATTTTTGCAAGATTGGGCGGAGGAATTTTTACCAAAGCAGCTGATGTCGGAGCAGACCTCGTCGGTAAACTTGAAGCAGGAATTCCAGAAGATGATCCAAGAAATCCAGGAGTTATCGCAGATAATGTAGGAGACAATGTCGGAGATTGCGCTGGTATGGCCGCTGATTTATTTGAAACTTATGCTGTTACCTCAGTTGCGACGATGCTTTTAGGCTCGCTTCTTTTTGTCGGATTTGAAAATGCAATTTTATATCCGCTCGTAATTGGTGGAATGGCAATATTTGCATCTATCATCGGTACTTGGTTTGTACGCTTAGGCAAGAGTGAAGGTAAGAATCAAAACATTATGGGCGCTCTATATAAAGGCCTTATCGCCTCCGGTGTTATTGCTGCTGCCCTATTTTACCCTGTTACAAAATTACTCATGGCAGGAAATGGCAAATATGAAGTAATGGATTTATTTATTTGCTCTCTTGTTGGTCTTTTTGTTACTGGAGCGCTTGTTGTCATCACAGAATATTTTACTTCTACAAAATACTATCCTGTAAAATCTATTGCCGAAGCATCAATTTCTGGTCATGGCACAAATGTTATTCAAGGTTTGGCTATCTCAATGAAATCTACTGCTCTTCCTTTAATTACAATAGTTTTAGGAATTTTAATTAGTTACAGCTATGGTGGACTTTATGGAATCGCAGTGGCTGCAATGTCTATGCTTTCAATGACAGGAATTATTGTGGCCATAGATGCCTATGGTCCTATCACAGACAATGCGGGAGGTATCGCAGAAATGGCAGAACTTCCAGAATCAGTTCGCAATGTAACTGATCCATTAGATGCCGTAGGAAATACAACAAAAGCTGTCACAAAAGGTTATGCTATCGGTTCTGCAGGTTTAGCCGCTCTTGTTCTTTTTGCCTCTTATACAGAAGAAATTGTAAAAGCTGGAAAAAGTATCAGTTTTGATTTGAGTAATCCATATGTAATTATTGGACTCTTTTTAGGAGGACTTCTTCCTTATTATTTTGGTGCGCTTTGTATGGAAGCAGTAGGAAAAACTGCTGGAAAAGTGGTAGAAGAAATTCGCAGACAATTTAGAGAAATAAAAGGAATTATGGAAGGCACTGCAAAACCAGACTACGCAAAAGCTGTTTCAATTATTACTGGCGCTGCTATCAAGCAAATGATCTTGCCTGCCCTCATACCAGTTCTTGCGCCAATTTTAGTGATTATTCTTTTTGGAAAAGAAAAAGGTTTTGTGGTTTTAGGAGGTCTTCTTGTTGGCTCTATCATTACAGGACTTTTCGTCGCAATTTCAATGACCTCAGGTGGAGGCGCATGGGACAATGCAAAGAAACATATAGAACAAGGCAACCACGGAGGAAAAGGTAGCGATGCTCACAAAGCTGCCGTTACTGGTGACACCGTCGGAGATCCTTATAAAGATACAGCCGGTCCTGCTATCAACCCTATGATAAAAATCTTAAATATAGTTGCATTGCTTTTAGTTATTTTATTAATCTAGTTGTAACATTTCTATCTTTACAACGTCATAATTAGTGTATAATAGACAGGTGTCGAACTTATCTATTATTACTAATTTTACTAATTGTTAATTAATTTGCCCTGCGATAATGTGGGCATAAAAAAATTTATGAAAAAATATTTGACGTTATTCGTGATTTTCTTGATGGTGTTTGTATTAAGCAATAAAATAGCACGAGCAGAAAATGATATCGATGACTCGTCTAATGACATCAAAATTGAATCATCTGATGACGAAAACGAAGACAATGATTCTTTGTCTGGCAAAAATAAGGATAAAGACGATGACAACGACGACGACAGTATTAAAGACTCTTTAGATCAAGACGATGACAACGACGGCATCCTTGATTCAAAAGATTTGAAACCTCTCGACAATGACAACGACGGTGTTAGTGATAAAAAAGATCGAGACACTCAAATTAAAAGAGAAGCTTTGAAGAAAGAATTTGAAGCTAGAAGAGAAGAAATCAAGAAACAAATTAAAGCTATCCGAGAAGAAGCCAAAACTAAAATGGAAGCTTTGAGAGAAAGCATCAAGAGCGAAAAAGATGGAGTAAAAGCAAAGATTAAAGACTTGAGAATAAACGGAAGAGAAAAGGCTTTGGTGAGATTTGACGGAGCTGTAGAGCGAATAAGTAGCTTGAAGGATAAAGTTAACGCTCAAATAGTGAAGCTCGAAGCCAAAGGTGTAAGTGTAGTAGATGCTAAGGCTTTTGTAGCGACAGCCGAGACAAAATTAGAGAGTGCTAAGACAAAAATTGCAGAAATAAATACTATTCTTGCCGCTTCTGTTGATCAGCTTTCTCTTGAGAACAAGACTAAGCTTAGAACATTGGCGCAAGAGACACAGACTTTACTGGTAGAATCTCATCAATCTTTGAAAGATGCGGTTAAATCTTTAAAGGATGAAATAAAAACAATGCTTGAAGATTTGAAAAATGCTACAGAAACAGGAAATGAAAGTGCTCAATAAAATTATAAGCTAAATCATAAAAACAATATGGAACCAGAAAAAAAATCAAATGGAGCGTTTATAGGATTAGCGATAATAATTATTATCCTTGTTATTGGTGGCATATATGTTTGGCAATCTAAGGTAGACACGGGTGCATTAAACAACAGCGCCCTTACTGCCGAAGAAGCAAAAAGTCTAGATACCCTAGACCAAGACTTAAATACTTTGGATACCAATGTTGGCGTCGATGTAAATACTCTACAATAAAGATTCTCATCTTTAATAAGTCTCAAAAGCCCTGTCACCTAAAAAGTGGCGGGGTTTTTTGACAAAAAAGTAAAATAAATATAAACTAAAAATTATGAAAATAACAGTTAAAAAACTACCTAGAAGTGAAATAGAAATTGAAGGTGAATTGGAAGCAGATATTTTTGAGTCTTATTTTGCAAAGGCTTTAAAAAAGCTTGGTGAAAATATAAAATTAGATGGATTTAGGAAAGGAAAAGTACCAGAAAATGTAATGCTATCAAACATCCCAGAAATTACTATCTTGGAAGAAATGGCAGAGATGGCGCTAGGAGAATATTATCCAAAAATTTTAAAAGATGAAAAAATAGATGCAATTGGTCGCCCAGAAATTTCTATTATTAAATTGGCGCGTAAAAATCCATTAGGTTTTAAAATCAAAACTGCCGTCTTGCCAGAAATAAAACTTCCCGACTATAAAAACATCTCTAAAAAAATAGTAGGAGATATTACTGATGCTGAGAAAAATGTTATTGTCTCTAATGAAGATTTGGAAAATACAATAATGGACATTCGCAAATCTCGCGCGCCCAAGGTACACATGGCGGAGCATAAACACAAAGAAGGCAAAGAACATGTTCATCCAGAGCCGGAGCTTCCCGAGCTCAATAATGCCTTCGTTCAAGCGTTAGGTCCCTTTAAAGATGTAGAAGATTTCAAAAATAAGCTTAAAGAAAATATAAAACTAGAAAAAGAAAATCAACAGAAAGAAAAAACGAGATTAAAAATTGTTGAGGAAATAGTAGAAAATAGTAAAATGGATTTGCCAGAGATTTTAATTAAAGTTGAATTGGATAAAATTTTATATCGCATGGAATCCGATATCACTCAAATGGGATTAAAGTTTGAAGATTATTTGAAACATCTGAATAAAACAAAAGAAGATTTGAAAAAAGAATTTAGAATTGATGCAGAGAAAAAAGCCAAACTCGCTCTGATTTTAAATGAAATAGCAAAAGCAGAAAAAATAGAGGCCGACCCAGAACAAGTAGCAAACGAAGTAGCCGCAATTTTGGAACATTACAAAGACGCAGATCCAGAACGCGCCCAAATGCACGCCGAAAACGTTCTAACTAACGAAAAAATTTTTCAGTTTCTAGAGAGCCAGTAGATTTTCCTCCCCTGATAAGGGGAGGTTAGGAGGGGTTGTGTTTTAAAATGAAATAGAAAGAGCAACCCTCAATCTATCTTCAGAATAGAAGAAGTTAAAAAAAAGCAAGGTTGATTATTCACACTTACGAAGATATTTTACAAGATCAACTTGCTTCATAAAAAATTAAGCAAAAACAGCTAAACTTTCTCGTGTGATAAGAGATCTGCCTTCGGATTTTCTTGATAAAAGACGATTAGTTTCAAGTATAAGCAAAAGTGCTTCTTTTAGATTAGCTTTTGTTTCAGATAATGTTTTGCCTTGAGTATTTACACCAGGAATTTCCTCAATCCATCCAGAATACCATTTGCCAGACTTTTTATAAACTGCAGTGAATTTTCGTGATTGCTTCATAAGTCTAATATATCAAAACCTAAAACAAATATCAAGAAAATTGTATTTATTTTTACAACCCTAGAGCATAACAAAGAAGCGCCATGCGGACATATAGGCCATTTTGAGCTTGGCGGAAATAAACTGCGCGAGAGTCAGCATCAATTTCCAAATCAATTTCATTTACTTTTGGAAGCGGATGCATAATAATCGCATCTTTTTTCATATTTTTTAAATATTCTTTCTTGAGAATAAATAAATCTTTTACTTTGTTATAAACTTTCGCATTACTAAAACGCTCTTTTTGCACCCGAGTCATATAAAGCACATCAAGTAGAGATAATTTTTCTTCCAAACTTCGCAGTTCTTCAAAAACTACACCATCATCCTTTAATTCTTTAATATATTCTCTAGGTAATTCTAATTCTTTAGGTGAAATAAAATAAAACTTATTCCTATTATATTGTCGCAAGAATGGAACTAAAGATTTAAGTGTCCTGCTATTTAACAAATCCCCGCCAAAACCAATATTCAAATTTGTAAGTCGTCCATGCTCCTTTTTTATTGTATAAAGATCCAGAAATCCTTGTGTCGGATGCTGGTTTGTCCCATCCCCCGCATTAATAAGCGGTACCGTAGCCACTTTCGCAGCTTTGTCTAAAGTAAAAGCTTTCGGATGACGGATGACCACCAAATCAACATATGAACAAAGAATTTTTGTAGTATCCTCAATTGTTTCTCCTTTATGAGTGGAAGAATTTTCTGTCGCATTTTCTGCAGAAACAATTTTCGCTCCCAGCTTAAGCGCTGCCACTTCAAAAGACAACCGAGTTCTAGTTGAAGGCTCAAAAAAAATACAAGCAATAATTTTGTCTTTTAGAATTTGCTTAACTTTCTTTTTCTTGCAATCCTCCTCCATGGTGGATGCTCGAGCTAAAATTTTCTCAATTTCAATTTTTTTAAACTGGTTAGCTGAAATTATATTCATGGATTTTTTAATTATTTAAATATTCTTTATAAGACTTAATTTCTAGGTCTTCCACATTATAATGCGCCAGGGCTTTAATAAAAGCTCTCGCTAATTGTAAATCTGTAAATAGTGGTATTTGATTATCTACTGTTGCCCTGCGAATACGAAAACCATCTGTCATCACATGCCCTTCATTATTTTTTTTATTTGAAAGTGGGGCTTCAGACTTACTTAAAATTACCACAAAAGACACTTTTTTACCTTCAATAATATTTAAAATATTTGGTGTATGCTCAAATGCTTTGCGAACTAATTCGCATGGAACACCATGTTTTTTAAAAAATTCAGCCGTTGTGTCTGTCGCAAAAATTGTATAACCTAAGGAAATTAAGATATTCCCTGTTTCTAAAAATTTCGCTTTATTTAATTCTCCACCAAGAGAAAGCATAACGTTTTTATTTTTAAAATCAAAATTATTAGTACTCAAGATTGACTTCAAGAGCGCGTCGTCATAATCCTTGCCGAAACAAGCGGCTTCTCCGGTGGAAGACATTTCTACCCGCAAGATCGGATCAACACCAAGCAGTCTAGAAAAAGAAAATTGTGGCGACTTTACAACCACACTTTTGGGATACACAAAATTATGTATCTTTGCTTTTCCAAAAAAACTATCCACCGCAATTTCAGGAAAATTGGCATCCATGGCTTTAGATAAAAGTGGAAAGGTACGACTAGCCCGCACATTAACTTCTATAACAAATGGTATATTGTCTTTTACTAAAAATTGAATATTAAATGGTCCAGTAATTGAGAGTTCGCGCGCTATTTTTTTAGAAATTTCTTTTAATTGAAATTCAGTTGAAGCATAGACCCTTTGCGTTGGATAGACAATGGTTGCGTCTCCTGAATGCACTCCAGCATTTTCCACATGTTCAGAAATTCCATAAATCATAAGTTTTCCTTTTTGAGCTACTCCATCAAATTCAAGCTCTTTGGCATTTTCTATATATTTGGAAATAGTTACAGGATATTCTGGTGAAAGTATCGCTGCTTTACTTATAAAATTATGTAATTGCTCTTTGTTGTAACAAACCCGCATCGCCGCCCCAGAGAGCACATAAGAAGGACGAACCAAAACAGGAAAACCATAATTTTCTGCAAATTTTTCTGCTTCCTTTTTTGAAATAAAACTTTGCCATTTGGGTTGTAAGATTCCAAGCTTATCAAGTAAAGCCGAAAAAGTATTACGATCTTCAGCTCGATCAATATCTTCCGCTTTCGTTCCTAAAATAGGAAAATTAGAAAGGGAAAGTTTTTTCACTAGATTGTTTGGTCTTTGTCCTCCCACAGAAACTATAAACCCACCAGCTTCTTCAAACTCAAAAATGTCCGCTACTGTTTCAAAAGATAAATTTTCAAAATAAAGACGATCTGACATATCATAATCAGTTGAAACAGTTTCAGGATTGCAATTTATAATAATTGATTGTTTTTTATATTTCTTCAACGCCAGCGCCGCATATACAGAAGACCAGTCAAACTCAACAGAAGAACCAATATGGTATGGACCACCACCTAAAACAACTATTGCATTTTGCCCAAGTGGGGACACGTCGTTATGATTCCCACGGTAGGTTAAATATAAATAATTAGTTTTGGCTGGAAACTCCCCAGCTAAAGTATCAATAGTGAAAAAAGAAGGCAAGATCCTAAAATTTTTGCGTAACTTACGAATTTCTAATTCTGTTTTTCCACATAGATTTCCAATTTTCTTATCTGAAAGACCAGTTTGTTTTAAATTTAAAATCGTTTCTTTGTTTAGAACTTTACTTTTTGCAAAAATTTTCTGCGTATTTACAATATTTTGAATTCTAAATAAAAACCACAAATCAATACCAGTTATTTTATGAATTTCTTCAACACTCACCCCCTTTTTAATACTTTCCGCAATTGCAAAAATTCTTCTTGGGGTCGGAATATTTAAAAATGTTTCTAATTCTTTTTTATTATTAAAACCATTATCAGTGATACTTTCAAAATCACCAGAATACATTCGCACCGCTTTCTCTAAAGCTTCTTCGAAACTTCTTCCAATAGCCATTACCTCCCCCACCGACTTCATCGTGCTTCCTATATGCGGAGCAACACCAACAAATTTTGTTAAGTCCCAGCGTGGCATCTTTACCACTATATAATCAAGAGCCGGCTCAAAAAAACATTGAGTTACTTTTGTAATTTTATTTTCTATTTCAAGCAAACTTGCTCCGAGGGCCAACTTGGCCGCAACATAAGCAAGCGGATAGCCAGTTGCCTTCGAAGCAAGAGCGCTGGAACGAGACAAGCGCGCATTCACTTCAATCACGAAATAATCAAGTTCACCATTTTTAGGATGCGGATTAAGAGCATATTGTACGTTACACTCACCGACTATCTTCAAGCTCTGAACAATTTTTATACTTGCTTCTCTTAGGCGATGATACTCTTCATTATTTAATGTTTGGCTCGGAGCAACAACAATAGAATCTCCTGTGTGAATACCAAGCGGGTCCAAATTTTCCATATTACACACTGTTACAATATTCCCAAACTGATCACGCACCACTTCATATTCAATCTCCTTAAAATGATGCAAATATTTTTCAATTAAAACTTGTGGGGATACTGCGAATACGCCTATAACAATTTTTTCTAGCTCTTCCATATTATGGGCCACACCAGATTTTTGCCCACCCAAGGCAAAGGCAGCTCGAATCATAAGTGGAAAGCCAATTTTTTTTGCCACATCTTTTGCTTCTTTTAATTTTGTGGCACATCCTGAAGTAGGGACAGGAATATTAATACTTTTTAAATGTTTGGCAAACTTTTCTCTATCCTCAGTTAAAATAATTGATGAAACGGGGCTACCGAGAACTTTTACATTATATTTTTTTAATATACCTTTTTTCTTAAGTTCCAATCCGCAGTTTAAAGCTGTCTGCCCACCAAAAGACAACATAATTCCATCAGGTAATTCTTTCTTTATAACTTTTTCTACAAAAAAATCATTTACCGGTAAAAAATAAACCTCATCTGCTAATGTTTTAGAAGTTTGGAACGTAGCAATATTTGGATTCACTAAAATAACTTTAATCTTATCTTCTTTTAGAGCCTTAATTGCTTGACTGCCAGAATAATCAAATTCTCCTGCTTCGCCTATTTTCAGCGCGCCACTTCCAAGCACTAATACTTTTTTTATTAATTTTACTTTGTTATTTTTCATGATTTTTTATTTTTGATTTTATAAGTCCAGCTCTTTCTAGAAAAAAATCAAATATCCAATCAGTATCAAGTGGTCCTGGAGAACTCTCTGGATGAAACTGCACAGACATAAATGGCAGACTCTCGTGAATAATCCCTTCATTAGTATTGTCATTAGCATTATAAAACCATTCCTTAAAACCTTTGGGTATTTTTTTAACTGCAAAACCATGATTTTGTGTTGTTAAATAACATTTATTAGTACCTTTTTCTACTACAGGTTGATTCTGACTTCGATGACCAAATTTCATCTTGTGCGTAGTACCACCTAGAGCCAATGTTAAAATTTGATTACCTAAACAAATACCTAATGTAGGAATTTTTTGAGTAACAATCTTTTTTACATTATTAATTGTATTTTCAACTTTTGTCGGGTCTCCAGGGCCGTTGGAAATAACCACTGCGGAAAATAGAAAATCAAGTTTTGTGACATCTGTATCCCAAGGAACTACTACAACTTTAAATCCACGAGCTATTAATCTGCGAACTATGTTGTATTTTACCCCGCAATCTATCACCACAATAGTTTTTTTACCAATACTATATTCTAAAATCTTTTTTGTGGAAACTTCAGAAACTAAATTCCTTAAATTAGGATCTTCAAAATGCACATCTTTATCATTAAAGATTATTTTACCTAAACTAACTCCTTCGTCTCTTAATTTTTGTGTCAACGCTCTTGTATCTTTAATTTCAAGCAATGGAATTCCCTCCTTTTTAAACCATTCACTTAGCGTCATTTCCATAGCGTAATGTGATGGTGTATTTATATAATTGCAAACTATCAATCCAGAAACTTGAATTTTTTGCGATTCCCAAAACTCTTTTTTAGGAACACCATAATTTCCAATTATAGGATATGTTAAAACCAGAATCTGCCCCTTAAACGAAGGGTCAGTTAATGCCTCCAGATATCCCACCATTCCTGTAGCAAAAACTACTTCTCCAGCTACAGATTTCTCCGCACCAAAGCTTTTTCCCGTAAATTCGACACCATCTTTTAATATTAACTTTGCGGATTTTCTATTTACCATATGGAACTCCTTTAATTATTGTTCTAACAACACTCCCGGGGAAAGTAATTCCTTCAAACGGTGACCAACCACATTTTGTTTTTAGTTTATCTTTTGTAATCGTGATTGGTTTATTTAAATCGAGAATTGTCAGTGACCCTACATAACCTTTTTCTATTTTTCCATACTTATCTAAAATAAAATTATTTATAAAATTCGCAGAATTATAACTACAAACTCTTTCAACTTCTTCTGTAAAATTATGTTCTCGTATCAACCAAGTAATAAATGGACCATAAGTGTCCAAATGAGTAAGACCAGAAATTCCTTTTTCTTTTTCCTCTATAGTATGAGGAGCATGATCGGTCGCCAGATAATCTATGTCACCATTTTTTAATAATTTAATTAAACTCAAACGATTTTCTTTTGTTTGACGTATTGGTGGATTTACTTGAAAATTTTTTCTATTTTCAGGAAGCATCGTTTCATCAAAATACAAATGATGTGGCGTGACTTCTACTGTTACATTTATTCCACGTTTTTTTGCATCTATTATTTTATTTATTCCTTCAATTGTAGAACAATGACAAATTTTCCCCACCAGATTATATTTTTCAATAAGTTTTAAAGCAAAATCTACGGCAGAAATCTCGGCTTCAGGTGGACGTTTTGCTTCATGTGTATTTTTATTTGCATTTTCTTCCAAAATTTTTGGGTCTTCACAATGAAAACTTACATATTGATTCTCATATTTTTCTAATACTTTTTCCAACTCTTCATTTGAAGTAAAAAATAAATCTCCTACTGATGGACCCATAAAAACTTTATAAGGAACTTTTTTAAAAAGAGGTTTTGCATTAGGACCAATACCAGCATAGAGTACTATTGTGATAGGAGACTTTTTTGTTAAATTATTTTTTGTTTCAAAACTATCATCATCTACGGGTGGTACCGGATTGTTTGGCATCTCTCCGATAGCCACCACTCCGCCATTTATAGCAGCCTCTCCCGCAGTAATAAAATCTTCTTTATAATCTTGCTTATGGCTCGCATCTTCTCGTGCGTGTACGTGCAAATCTATGAATCCAGAAAAAATTATTTCATCTTTCAAAACTAAATCAGCTATGCCTGAGGGCTCTGCAACATTTACAATTAATCCAGTATTAGTATCTATTTCTATACATTTTTTTTCTCCAGTATTTGCAATAATTCCTTCGACACTAAACATAAATTTTGGATAAAAAAATAACCCCGATAGGGGCTTTTATAATAGAAATAAAGATATTATAGATGTTTGTTAGAAAAATATTTGATTTGTTTTCCAATTGATACATTAAAGAAGATAATAGCATTTTTAAGAACATAAGCAAGCCCTGTATTTTCTAATTTCATCTCGAAGTTTTTGCGCTTCAATTTTTGGATTATCAGAAAAAATTATTCCTCTAGAGGAATTTATTATAAGTCCCAAACCTTTGCTATTTAATCCAACTTTTAATGTTTCTTTTAAATCTCCTCCTTGAGCGCCTACCCCAGGAACCAAAAAAGTCATATCCCCTACAATAGAACGAATTTTTTTCATCTCCTTTGGATAAGTCGCCCCTACAACAAGCATACAATTTTTATTTTTATTCCAATTTTTTGAAACTTTTTCTGCCACAATCTGCCAAAGTGTTTTGCCTTTAACCTCTAAATCTTGAAAATCTTTTGATCCGGGATTTGAAGTGCGACAAAGTAAAATCACTCCTTTATCTTTTCTATCTAAAATCGGTTGCACCGCTTCATGTCCTAAATATGGATACACAGTGAAAGCATCAAAGCCAAGCCAATCAAATATAGAAGTAATGTAACCATTGTTTGTATTTCCTATGTCCCCTCTCTTTGCGTCTAGTATAGTAAAAATATCTGGATGATTTTTAATCAAATAATCCATCGTCATCTTTAATTCTCGTATTCCTTTATCACCCCGAGCTTCATAAAATGCGCTATTTGGTTTAAAGGCAACCGCATATTCGTGCGTCTCTTTAATAATCCATTTATTAAATTCAAATTGTGGAAATTTCTTTTTTAAAAATCTTTTTGGAATTTTTGCAAAATCTGCATCCAATCCAATGCATAAAAGTGAATTTATCTTTTTAGCTCTTTTGTTGTATTTATCTATGATCATTATTTATTCTTTATTTGTTTTTGGATTCTAAAAATTTTTTACCATGACCAACTTTAATATTTATAGGAATTCCTTCTTTGCAAAATGGACATACGCTCGCTTCATATGTAGCAACATAAAGGCTAGAAAGAAAAGAAAAAGGCACATCTAATATTTTAGAACTTAAATCTTTATTTTTATTAACCATTGCACAAGTATCTATAATATTACCACCAGCATCCTTTACAGCCTTAGCTGTTTTGAGCAATGAACCACCAGTGGTTACTATATCTTCGACAATCAAAACTCTTTTACCTTTGACATAATTCTCATACCCACGAGTAAAAATTTGCCCCCCATCTGGTGACTTTTCTGTATACACTGCTAAAACTTCCCTACTATATATTTCACTCAAATGATATGCTATCCACTGAGAAAGTATTATTCCTCCCAATGCTGGACCAACGACAATTTCAATATTTTTATCTTTATATTTTTCTGCAAAAATTTTACCTACTTCTGATGTTTCTTTTGTGTGTGGATACAAAAAATCTTTATTTATATAAGTATCAATATGAAGTCCTGAAGTACCAACAAAATGACTATCTGAAAGCACTGCCCCGACTTTCTTTAAAATTTCTATTACATAACTCATAAACTTATCTTAACCTTTCTTTTATCTCTTGTGCAAGATATGGGTTCCATATTGCTCCTGTAGCTGACATCACAATATCTGCACCAGCATTTCGGTATTCAAAAAAATCATCAGGCGTAGTCACCCCGCCAACACCTACAATGGTAAATTTGTAACCAAATTCTTCTCGTAATTTTTTTAATCTTTTAACCATATCTAATCCTGCCCATTTTATTGCATGACCGCAAAGACCACTTATTAATCTGCCTTCACCAAGAAGAGCTTGTTTACCATTTTCATCTAATACTTTAGCCGGCATAGTATTGATAGCAGAAATACCTTCCACGATATTTCCAATCTTTTGTATTAAATTTTTTAATACTTCTTCGTCTTCAAAATAGGCAATTTTAATAATTAAAGGAATTTCTCCAATAACTTCTTTTATCGCCTTAGCTACTTTCACGCTTCGCTCTATGTCATAACAAAGCAAATTATTTGTGCCTTCATTTGGACAACTTAAATTCACTTCCATCACTTTCACCCCAACATCTTTAAGCAATTTAGCGGTAATGCGATAATCATTTATATATTCTTCCACATTCTGTCCTTTCTTTTTTGTTCCCTGAAAACTCCCAACAACAATTTGACCTGAACCTGTATTATTCAATAGATTCGTTAAATCTTTTTGCCAAAATTCTGGCTCTAATGATGGTACACCAAAAGAATTAGTAATAAGCTCTGGTATTCCTTCAATGTTTTCATTTACAATTACCCCTTCTTTCATTTTTTGCAAAGTCAAATCTCCATCTATCTTTATAGATAAAACATTTGGCCAAGGATGGCAAGGATATTTTTCACTGCGAACTGTTTTGTAAGTAACAATGTCAAAACCTTTATTCAAAGCCGCCTGCACAAATTTTCCATTAATAAGTGGCCCCGCAGGAATACCAAAAGGTAAATTTACTTTAAAGCCCAGAAAATCATACTGAGTCTCAGCAAGAACCCTCTTTGCTGGATTTTCTACTTTACTATCTGCAAAAGCTCCAAAGGGTCCCTTTTCATAATTTTCTTCATAAGATTTTTTAGGATCATAAAATGGCTCAAAAAGCATATCTTGATTCTAATATAAAACAGGTGTATTATCAAAGAATGTTAATACCAACAGTTATAGAAAAATCACAATTTGGAGAAAGAGCTTATGATATTTATTCTCGCCTTTTACGTGAAAGAATTGTTTTTTTAGCAGGACCCATTGATGATAATGTAGCAAACATTGTGATTGCCCAGCTTCTTTTTCTTGAATCTGAAGACGCAAAAAAAGATATTTTTCTATACATAAATTCTCCAGGCGGATCTGTAACTTCCACTATGGCTATCGTAGATACGATGAATCACGTTCGTCCAGATATTTCCACTTTTTGTGTAGGACTCGCAGCTTCAGGCGCAGCCATAGTGCTATCAGCAGGTAAAAAAGGCAAGCGTTTTATTTTACCAAATGCCGAAGTTATGATTCATCAACCAATGGGCGGAGTAGAAGGCCAAGCGACAGATATAGCCATTACTGCTAAACACATTTTGAAAACTAGAGATAATTTAAATAAATTACTAGCAAAAAATACCGGTAAGTCTCTTCCTGAAATAGAAAAAGACGTGGAAAGAGACTTTTTTATGGATGCTGAAGAAGCGAAAAAATACGGAATTATAGATGACATAGTCACTAAATCAAAAATCCCTACCTCTAAGCAAAACAACGACTAGACACAATTCTATTTATTTGTTATACTAACAATGTTGAATTTTAAAAATTTATTTTGTTTAATTTATAGTTGGTTCGCAGGAATATCCCATATATTATGAAGTTTTTAAAGAAAAATTTGTCTATCTTTAGTAAAGTTTTTTTCGGCAAGGAAACAAAACTAAAAATATAGTGGTTTGTTCTTGTAAGCTCGCTCAAAGCTTATGAGTATAACAATAATAATTCTACTTGGAGTCATAGCGCTTTTTTTTGGTATTGGTATAGGGTATTATCTTCGTCTAATCATTGCCTTAGGAAAAAGAAAATCTATTGAAATAGATATCAAGCAGATGATGGTCGGCGCAAAAGAAGAAGCGCAGAAAATCAGCGAAGAAGCAAAAAAGAAGTCTGAGGAACAGTTAGTATATTTAAAAGAAGAAGAAAAAAAGAAAGAACTTGAATTCAAGGAAACAGAAAAAAGACTCATCAAAAAAGACGAGTTTTTGGATGCGCGACAAGTTGAAGTAAATAAAGAAGTGGAAGAAATAAAAGTTAAAGAGGAAGAAATAAAAAAAATCCAAGAAAAAGTATCAAAACTAGAAGCAGAAAAAATAATAGAATTAGAAAGAGTAGCAAAATTAACTGAGATTGAAGCTAAAGATGAACTTTTAAAAGATGTTGAGAAAAAATATGAAGAAGATATTTTAATTAGAATACAAAAGCTAGAAAATACTAATGAAGAAAAGCTAGACCGAAGAGCAAAAGATATTTTAGCAATCTCTATTCAGCGTCTATCTTCTAGCACTGCGTCTGAATTAATGACTACAGTTGTCTCTATTCCAAACAACGAAATCAAAGGTAAAATAATTGGAAAAGAAGGGCGAAACATTCGAGCATTTGAGCGAGCCTCTGGAGTTGAGCTTATTGTAGATGATACACCAGGCTCAATAGTCATTTCTTCATTTGACCCTATTAGAAGACAAGTCGCACGGTTAGCATTGGAAAATCTAATATTAGATGGACGTATTCAACCAGCTAAAATCGAAGAGTTAATAGAAAAAGCAAAAGAAGAAATAAATAAAATTATAAAAGAAAAAGGAGAACAAGCGGTCTATGAATGTGGAATATTTAATTTTGATCCACGCATTATCGCAATCCTCGGACGATTATATTTTCGCACAAGTTACGGACAGAATGTTCTCCAACATTCTATTGAAATGGCGCACATCGCAGGCATGCTCGCAGAAGAATTGGGTGCAGATGTGGCAATAGCGAAAGCTGGAGCTTTGGTGCATGACATTGGTAAAGCATTAGATCATGAAGTGCAAGGCACGCATGTTGAAATAGGAATGCGAATATTGCAGAAATTTGGTGCTGATGAACGTATTATTACTGCAATGAAAAGTCACCACGAAGATTATCCTTATGAAACTATTGAATCAATCATTGTTCAAACAGCAGACTCAATTTCTGGTGGACGCCCTGGAGCACGCCGTGATTCAGTAGAAAATTATTTAAAAAGACTTCAAGAACTCGAAGCGCTAGTAAACGCTTTTCCAGCTGTTGAAAAATCATATGCATTACAAGCCGGACGTGAAATCCGTATCTTTGTAACCCCAGAAAAAATATCTGATGCCGAAGCAAAGCTTATGGCTAGAGATATTGCTATTAAAATAGAACAAGAGCTCAAATATCCGGGAGAAATTAAAGTCACAATGATTCGTGAAACACGAATCATTGAATATGCAAGATAAAAAAGGCGCCTTGCCCCCACACCTTTTAAAAAAAGGTGTGGGGGTTGCCCTTAAAAAACCCTTGATATATAATAGATGGGTAGTAAATATAAAGGTCAAATGGCCCTCCATAGGCGGGCAAGGTCGAAATATTACAAATATTATCTTTAAATAAATATGAATAAACAAGCATTAGCCGAATTAGTACATGGAAAGCTCGGTGGTACAAAGGTACAAGCTGAAGAAATCGTTGACTCTTTATTTGAGGCTATCATCTCAACTTTGAAAAAAGGTGGTGAGGTTTCAATCGCTGGATTCGGAATCTTTTCTGTAAAACAAAGAGCTGCAAGAATGGCTCGCAATCCAAAGACTGGAGAGCAAGTCAAAGTAGCAGCTAAGAGAGTTCCAAAATTCCGACCTGCAAAAGGTTTGAAAGATACGATTGCATAAATTTTACCTGTCTGCGCAGGCAGGTCTCAAGATAAAATTAAAAACCACCCAATTAGGTGGTTTTTAATTTTTAGTATTTTCTAATCACCGCCTTCAAAACTGCATTAATATTTAAACTGTGTTTTGGATATATTGATTTATAATTTTTATTCGCAGGTTCGAGCCAGACCTTAGTACCAGCTTTTTTAAAATATTTCATTGTGAATTCTCCATCCACTTCAGCTATAACAATCTGCCCGTCTTTGGCTTGATTTGTTTTTTCTACTAGCACCATATCCCCTTTTTCTATGTGCGCATCAATCATAGAATCCCCGTCAACTTCTAACATATACGTCAAAGGTTTATTTTTAATAAGAAGGTCATCTAAATTTACAGTGTCAGTTAATTCTTCTTCCACAGTTGCAGGAAATCCAGCAGTGACAAAGCCGAGCATCGGCACACTGGTAATATTTTCTGTAAAAGTTTCAAATGGAATTAATCTGCCAATATGGTCTTTTGAAACTACACCCGCGTTAATCAACTTCTCCACCACTCGAAACACTGCATTCTTGGATTTAAAACCGAATAACTTCATCATTTCTGAATACGAAGGCATTCTTTTATTCTCTTTAAAAAAAAATTCTATCTTTTCCTGATACAAATTACGCATAGATGTTGGTTCTAAAAAATAGAATAACCAATTTATTCATCAAGCTTACCCTAGAATTATAACGAACTTTCTTCAAAAGTAATTTATGATCCCTCGCTTCTCTCTTATAGTCTTGTCCTTGGAGAATTTTAAAATCAATTTTTTTATTAATCTTCTGAATTTCTCTCTCTAACATTTTTAAATATTGTGTTTGACTCATATATTTATTTATTATTTTTACTAATTTCGACTTGCTTCCGCCATAGGCAGACAGGCATGTAAATAGTATAAGTGAACGAGCGTTCACTTGTCAATAAGTCCCTTGTGGATAACTAATTATTAACTTTTGGCCTATATTGTATCGCCTCCAAGATATGATTCTCTTCTACGTTTTCTGAATTTTCTAAATCCGCAATCGTACGGGCAATTTTGATAACTCGATGATACGCTCGAGCAGATAGCGCTAACCTTTCGGCGCTGTCATCAAGCATGTCTCGCACCTTACCGCTTAGGTTTACCATACTGGACAAATCTTTTACATTCATTTCGCTATTAGTTGTGATTTTTTTCCCAAATTTTTTAAACCTATTTTTTTGAATTTCGCGCGCTTTAATTACTCTCTCTTTTATCTTCTCGCTTTTCTCACCATTCCCCTCTCCACCCAATTTTTTATAATCAACATTCCCAACTGAAACCCACAAATCAATTCGATCAATAATCGGTCCAGATAATTTTCTTTTATATCTGTCCAAATCAGATGGTTTACAAATGCACGCTTTTTGTTTAGAGGTGGCATTTCCACAAGGACAAGGGTTCATGGCCGCCACTAAAATAAAATTGGATGGAAAAATTGCCGAGCCTTTGGCGCGTGAAATTGAAACAATGTTGTCTTCCAGTGGCTGACGCAAAGATTCTATCACCCTTTTTTCAAATTCCGGAAATTCATCTAGAAATAAAACTCCTCTGTGGGCTAATGTTACTTCTCCCGGCTTGGGATATGTTCCTCCACCAATAATAGAAACATAAGATGACGTATGATGTGGAGCACGAAATGGCGGAAAGCAAACGAGTTCCCCATTTGTATTTCCTGCGACAGAATGAATGCCTGTAATTTCTAAAACTTCGTCAATATCTAAATCAGGTAATAGCTGAGAGAACGCCCGAGCGAGCATTGTCTTGCCAGTGCCTGGCGGACCATACATAGCAATATTGTGCCCACCTGCAGCTGCAATTTCCAAGCCCCGCTTGGCACCTTCTTGTCCTCGAATGTCCGAAAAATCAGTCCGTGATAATTCTTTTTTATAATTTACTTTAGTTTGGACTTGAATAGGAATTTTTTTTAATAATTTTTGAACAACTTTTTTTCTTTCATCAATGTGTTCCACCACTTCTGCAAGACTGCTGGCTCCAAAAATATTTATGCCTTCTACTAGAGCTGCTTCCGTTGCATTTTCTTTTGGTAAATATATTTCTTCAAAACCAAGCCTCCGTGCTTCTTGAGCAAGTGGCAATGCGCCACGAATCTTGCGCAGAGTTCCATCGAGCCCGAGCTCTCCTAAGAAAATCTTTTTCTCTGAATTAAACTTCACATCCCCCGCAGCGAGCATATAAGAAATGGCAATTCCAAGATCAAAAAACGGCCCTTCTTTTTTTAAATCCGCTGGTGAAAGGGAAACTATTATTTTTTGATTTTTTGCTTTCGGAGATTTAAAACCAGAATTCTTTATCGCTCCACTTACTCTATCTTTGGATTCATCTACCGCTTTATCCGGAAGCCCAACCAAACTGAAAGAATGTAGACCTCGCGAGAGGTCCACTTCAATTGTCACGATAGAACCCTTCAGTAAATTAACTTGTGCAGAGTAGACTTTGGCGAAAGCCATAATAGATTTGAATTTTTGTAATTATGTTAACTTTCTAAATGTTTTTTACAGGTTCGGGCAGCTGGATTTGCTTCCAAGCGGGTCATCTCAATATCTTTTTTACAAACTTCACACTTACCGAATGATTCTCTGTTTATTCCTTTCAAAGCTCTCAAAATATTATTAAGTCTTGGCTCTAATGTTCTCATTGTAGAAGTTCTCGCTTCGAAATCTTCAAACCTGTCAGCCTTATCATTTTCATCAGTTTCTGGAAACTCCAATTCTTCAGGGACCGTTTCCCATTCTCCTGTTTCTGTGTTCATCTTCCCCATGCCTTTCATTTGCTCGATTAGAACATCCCTCTCTTTTTCTAATTTCTCTTTAATTTTTTTCTTATCTAACATAGACAAATAATAGCATGTTAATTTTTCATAGCAAGTCTTTAAAAATAAATCCTTCTTCATATGAATCAATCCCTAATTTTGTAGCCAAAAACAAGGGAGCGGGTAAATTATCCAAATCATACCAACCCCAGCCATCACATTTGTTCGGTTCCATTATTTCTGGTTCTCCGCTTTTCCAATCTGCAATTACAGCAACCTGTATAAAATGCTTTGGGGAATAATCTTTTAAATTTGCTAAATATTGAAATTTAATATTTTCTATTTCAATTCCAGCTTCTTCTTTTGTTTCTCTTTTGGCACATTCTAAAAAGGATTCCATATACTCAAGATGCCCACCAGGGAAAGCGTATTCCCCCGCACCAAAACTACCATTACGTTTACCTAATAAAATTTTCCCATCTTTTAAAATCATAACCCCTATTCCAACGAATGGTCTTTGTTCCATAAACCAATTATATCAGTTTAGCTAATAATTCCTCCGCCCTTCTTATAATCCGTTCTCCAATTTCTCCCCAATCAAAATATTGCTTGTAGTCCTTTGGATCTATCAACTTAATTTCTGTAACATGCTCTGCTGGATCTGAACTAAATTCTCCATATGGCCTTGCTGTGCAAACATAACGAAGCTGATATACAAAACTATTATCTCTGGTATCAATAACTTTTTGATATCCAACAGGCAAGAATGAAAGGACTTCCATATTTGATTCTTCTTGTATTTCTCTTTTTAAAGTTTCTTCGAAACTCTCTCCTTTTTCAATAGTTCCTCCGATAAGTCCCATGTTTTACTATGCCCATTAAGAACTATCACCATTTTCCCATTACAAAAACACACTGCATACGTTTGAGTGCATTTTGTTTTATCTAGATCATCGAAAGAATTCATATCAGAATATTCAAAAATATAATCCACCCCACTTTTTCCTTTGTATTTTTCTGTTATGTTCATAAAATTATTTATAAGTTAAATGTTTCTTTAATTTTTTGAGCAACAACTTCGGGAGATAAATTTGTATTATTTATCCTAATATAATTTTTTTCTTTTATTTCGCCTTCTTTTGAATTTAATCGGTGCTCCAATTCACTTTTTTTAAGATTATTCTCAGACCATTCGATATTTCTTTTTGTTGGTTTGTGTTCCAGCCTATGTTCTGTTTTATTCCTCCTTATTCTTTCTTCGGTGTCTGCTTCAAGTTCCACATAATATATTTCTGCTCCTTTGTCTTTAAATAAATTTACTAAATTTTCTAAATAATCCCAATCTTTTTTTTCATCAAAATACCATAAATATGTAAAAACTAACCCTTCTAAATCACTAGATGCTACCTCTTTAAATATTTCTTCACGAATAAGTTTTACAAGTTTTTTACCTGTTTCAGTGCTATAACTAAAAAATGGAGAAACTAATTCAATTGGCATATGATTATGAAACAATTTTAAACTAGTTATTTTTTCAAGTTCATGCCCAATGGTCATTTTACCAACAGCTTGTGGTCCAAATATAATAATCAATTTCATAATCTAATTATATCATTTTCAACTACGTTCCCAATGCTGGGAAAAATCTCGATCTAATGGTAAACTCAATTTATTATGTTTTACAAACACAACGATAACTACACAGTCGAGAGCGTCACTTCTGGCCATCCGGACAAAATCTGTGACCAGATATCAGATGCTATTTTAGATGCATATTTAACTTTGGACCCAAAGAGTCGTGTCGCCGTGGAGACCTTTGGCGGTCATGGCAAGCTTGTAATTGGTGGAGAAGTCACCTCGACAGGAAAAGTGGACTACATAAAAATCGCCCGTGATGTTTATCGCAAAATTGGTTACACAGATGAGCTCGAAATCTCTGCACACATCGTCACTCAATCCCCCGACATCGCTCAGGGAGTAGATACAGGCGGAGCTGGAGACCAAGGATGCCTCAAAAAAGGTACCCTTGTAAGAACTAAAAGAGGGTTAATCGCAATACAAGAAATTGTAAAGGGAGATTATGTTGCTACCCCATACGGTTGGCGTAAAGTACTCAGAGCTATGATGACCGGTAGAAAAAAAATTGTAGAAGTAGTTTCCGCCGACGGAATGGCATTAGAATGCACACCAGATCACAGAATATTGTGCTACGACCGCGAAGGAGCCACGTATTGGAAAGAAGCAGCTTCATTAGAAAAAGGTGATTTTATGTGTACGCTTAAACCGCAGGAAATTGATGCTGATTTTTTTGTGCAGTCACAAATCCCTCGTGAAAAATTTTTTAGCAAATACAACCATAAAATTTTCGGGCCAGAAGAATTGATTTTTAATCATGACGTCGCCTACATTGCGGGAGAATTAATAGGAGATGGATATGTTGCGAGTCCTTATTTAATGGATTTAGCGTTTGGTAATAATCGTGAGCACGCCGTTATGGTACAAGATGTTTGTAATAAATTTATGCCAGAACAATGGAGGCTAATCGATAATGGTAGTAATGTATGTCTAAAAATTGATTCCGTTTTGGTTAGAAAACATTTCGAAAATTTTGGTATTACATATGCGAAAGCGCCCGAAAAAGAAACCCCACGAGCTGTCTTCGTTTCCCCGCCAGAAGTTATAAAAGGTTATTTAAGAGGACTTTTTGATAGCGATGGAACTATTATTATAAATACGGGGAGAAAAAAAGAAAACATCAGGATTCGTCTTGGTTCTTCATCTCTTCGACTATTGCGCGAAACCCAATTATTGTTGCATGATTTTGGAATAAAATCTACAATCATTCTTAACACAGCCAAGGGAATGCCAGTTGGAAAAAAGGGGAAGTTTGGGAAAATATATTATTCACAGCACCAACACTACGTGCTTTCCTTGGTAGGTTTTGAAAGTTATCAAAAATTCTGCAAAGAAATCAGTTTTAGTGATAAGAAAAAACAGGAACGTGCCAAGATGTATTTAGAAAAATGTAAAACACAGCCAAAAAATTCACGTGGCGTATACTTAATACCTCACCCCAAAAAAGACGAACTTATAGAAGAATCAAGACTTGGCTGTGAATTCCCCTTTGCAGTTAGCGTGTTTAAAAACATAGTAGACAGAAAAGAAATTACAGAAGTTTACGATCTTGAAATAGAAGGAATACATATGTTTTCAGCAAATGGAATTATAGTTCATAATTCCATGTACGGATTCGCTACGGATGAGACACCTGAATTTTTACCCAAGGGCGTAGTCCTCGCACATAAACTCGCAAAACGTTTAGAAGAATTAAGGAACAATGGAGAAATCAAATGGTTACGCCCCGATGGCAAAACACAAGTCACTTATACGAATGGTGAACTGAATACCGTATTAGTAAGTACGCAACATACACCAGAAGTCACACCAGAAGAAATTAAAAAAGAAATTACTGAAAAAATTATTCTGCCTTTACTCACCGACAAGGAAAAAAGTTTGGCCTGTCCCGTTAGAGATCGCGAGGGCTCGCAGCGTGTTCCCAGCTCTAATGGGATAAAGATTCTGGTAAACCCCACGGGAAAATTTATCCAAGGTGGTTTCGAAGCAGATACAGGATTAACTGGCCGCAAAATAATGGTAGATACTTATGGTGGACTCATCCCCCACGGCGGTGGATGTTTCTCAGGAAAAGATGCCACAAAGGTGGACCGCTCAGGCGCATATATGGCTCGCTACGTGGCGAAAAGCCTCGTTGCAGGTGGTTATGGTAAAGAAGTGCTCGTATCTGTAGCCTATGCTATCGGTATGGCTGAACCACTGATGATAGAAGCGATTAACGAAAAAGGGAAAGATTTATCAAAAATCGTCCGCCAAAATTTTGATTTTAAACCGCTTGCAATAATAAAAAAACTGAAACTTCAAAAGCCAATCTACGAGCAAACTGCCACCTATGGTCATTTCGGCAAAAAAAATCTGCCGTGGGAAAAAATTGAAAAGATAAAAACTACTGCTTTTTTTGGCTAGAAGAAAGGCGTAAGATAATTTCATGTGCAGCGTTTTGTGAATTGGTAATAACAATAGAATTATCATCTGCAAAGATATACATCATTACTATATTCCCATTTTTATCATAAAGAATACGAGCATTTTTGTTTTCAATAAAACCATCTTGAAAATCTTTTGTTAAGAGAAAATTAGTATCAGCTGAAATATTTATTCCAAAAAATCCACTTAAGTCAGAAAACATTTTTCCTTCCCATACAGAAAGAGCACTAAAAATATCAGTAGCTGAACGCACCTTAAGCAAAATAAACAAGTTCTTAGATTCAGTGTTATTCACAAATCCAAGTAAAAAATTATCCTGAACAAAAAGTGTATTATCACCTGGAATAAAATTACTCTTAATTAAAGAAATAAATCGTCTAAGTCCTATAATTTGTTTATTTTCTATAAGATAAATTCCTTCTACGCCTCCCACTTTTACCTTAGTAGTATTAATTTCATTTAAAACAGTCTGTATTATTTCTTCTTTCTTTAGTCCAAAAATTTCTAAAAAGATGCTTTGATCGTTAAGAATTAACGGAATAAACTGATTTTCAACTAGCGTGATATTATTTTCTTTTTTAAGAAGGAAAAAAAATAAAATTATTGAGGCAAAAAATATTAGTAAAAAACTGGCAAATATAAAAAGTTTATTTTTTTTTGAATCAAAGGACAAATTTTCCTTCTCCTCTTCATGTTTTTCTTCCCCATGAATTATTTTTTTAATTAAACCCGCTTTATCATTTTCAAGTACCTCAGCCATATCCCTAGCATAAGTTTCCACAATTTTATGTTCTATTTTTTTATCTTTTTCCATTGAAAAAATCTTTATCTGCTTCTTTGATAGATAAACTAATTTTCCCTCTTTCTTTATCAACACTGATAACTTTGACTGGCACTATTGTGCCTTCCTTTATTATATCTAATATTTTATCTACACGAAATGGCGCCATTTCGGAAATATGCACCATCCCATCAGTAAAAGGATTAAGAGCCACAAAAACTCCAAAATCAGCAATCTTTACAACCTCTCCTTTTAATATTTCTCCCACCTTGAATTCATGCGTCATTTCTTCGATAATCTCTTTAGCTTTTTTCGCTGACCCATCTTTTCCAGTCAGATACACTGTCCCATCATCTTCAATGGTTATTTCTGCGCCAGATTTTTCCTTAATTTCTTTAATTGTTTTTCCTCCACCACCGATAACCATGCCAATTTTTTCAGGATTAATTTTAATAATTAAAATTTCTGGCGCATTTGGAGAAATATTTGCGCGAGGTTTTGAAATTTCTTTTTCAATTCTATCAATAATAGCTACTCGCGCATTTTTAGACTGCCTCATTGCTTCACCTAATATTTTTATCGGCACACCTTCTACTTTTACATCTAGCTGGATAGCTGTTACCCCCTCTCTTGTTCCTGCAATTTTAAAATCCATATCACCATAGTGATCTTCAGGCCCTTGAATATCTGTCAGAATTTTATACTTACTATCTGACTCATACATTAATCCCATAGCAATGCCAGCGACTGGAGCCAAAATCGGCACTCCTCCATCCATCAATGCAAGAACTGAAGCGCAAATCGAAGCTTGAGAGGTTGAACCATTTGAGGCCATTGATTCAGAAACTAAACGCATTGTATATGGAAATTCAGAAACTGGAGGCAATACCATTGCAAGCGCTTTTTCAGCGAGCGCTCCATGACCGATTTCTCGGCGATTAGTAAAACCTGTTCTTCCTACCTCCCCTGAAGAGTATGGTGGAAAATTATAATGATGCATAAATCTTTTCTCTACTTTTAATTGTAAACCATCAACTAAATTTCTATCTTCTGGTCCTCCTAAAGTTAAAACAGAAAGTACATGTGTTCCCCCACGATAAAAAATTCCTGAACCATGAAGTTGTGATGAAATACCTCCCGCTTGCGCATATAAGTCACGAAGCTCATCCATCGCTCTTCCGTCTGCGCGCTTATTTTCTTCTATTGCTTTTTTATGTAAGATTTCATTTTCAGTATCATCAAATAAATTATCTTCCAAACTAAAATCTTCTCGAAGTGGATTTTTTTCTCGTATTAAATTATTCCAAATAGTGTGCAATGCATCTATCTTTTCTTTTCCAGCTCCAGCAAATAGAGCATCTTCCATCTTAGGTAAAATATTTTCATTAAATAAAACTATTGACTCTTCTGCTATTTTTTCTTTTTCTATTATTCTCTTTTCTTTGCCAATTTCTTTAACAATATTTTTTTGAAAATTTTCCAATTTTGCTATATCAAAACTAGCTTTTTGTAAAGCAAGTTCTAATTCTTCTTCTTTACTTTGACGCGCAGAAGCTTCAATCATATTTATATTTCCGTCTTTACCACAAACAGTTAAGTCAAATTTATATTGTGTGTCCTCATTTAGACGCAAATTTTGTGGCGGATTAATTTTAAGGTCATCGTTGTCATACTTACCAATACGTACACAACCGATAGGACCATTCCATGGAATATTTGAAACAGATAGAGCGAGCGAAGCCGCGTTCACCGCTAAAATTGTCGGATCATTATCATCTACTGAAAGCACAGTCACAATGACTTGCACTGCATGACGCATTGATTGATCAAAAAGGGGTCGAAGGGTGCGGTCTATAACTCGACAAGCCAATATCGCTTCTTCAGAGGGTTTCCCTTCTCGACGAACAAAACGAGAACCTAAGATTTTTCCAGCCGCATAAAATTTTTCTACATAGTCAACAGTCAAATTAAAAAATCCCAAGCCTTGTTGTTTGTCATGGGACATACAAACAGTAGCGAGGACAATGG
The DNA here is from genome assembly GCA_038061755.1 of Patescibacteria group bacterium. GTDB lineage: Bacteria > Patescibacteriota > Minisyncoccia > Phycocordibacterales > UBA9973 > UBA9973. The sequence goes on from JBBTYN010000002.1 coordinate 92,303, forward strand.
TCTCTCCATATTTTAATATTACTGAACCGTGCGCCTGTTCTGCTAAATCAGTAAAAATAGCAGTTAATATTTTTCCTCCAATCTCTACACTATATTCTTTTTTTTGCATCTGTATAGATTAGCATTTTTATTCCAAAAAGCAAAAATTATTTAGAACTCATTAAATATTTTCTTGGATTTTCAGACAAGTCCACAAAATCATCTACCACTTCACGAAGTTTACTGGAAGTTGATTTACCAAATGAAACTACTTCCACTTGCACGCCAATAGTCTGTAGATATTCTACGAGCGGGATAAAATCTCCATCACCAGAAATTATCACGACAGAATCAAGACGAGGTGACATTTTTATAGCATCAACAGCAAGCCCCACATCCCAATCTGCTTTCTTTGCTCCACCAGCAAATACTTGTAAATCTTTTGTTTTGGTTTCAATGCCAAGTTTAGATAATGCTTCAAAAAAATTCTTTTCATCTCCTGCCTCTGTGGTGATAACATAAGCAACAGCCCGCACGAGCTTTCGCCCAGCTACTGCATCTTTTAAAACTGCGCCAAAATTAACTCGCGCTTGATATAAATTTCGAGCGCTATGATATAAATTTTGAGTATCAATAAAAACCCCAACTCTCTGTTCTTTATGTTTTATAACTGTCATGTGTTAATTATAACAAAAATAAAAAGCTTACACGAGCTCCATCTTTTTCATCAAAGCAGTATAACGAGGCTTGCTTTTACGTTCCAAATATTTCAAATGAGTACGTCTGTCAGCAACCATCTTAATTAACCCTCGACGAGAATGATTGTCTTTTTTGTGCTTCTTTAAATGTTTTGCTAATTCAGAAATCTGAGTAGATAAAACAGCCACCTGCACCTCTGAAGAACCTGTATCTTTATCATGTACCTGATTTTTCTTTATAACTGCTTGCTTTTTCTTGGTAGTTAACATATTCACAATATTAACACAAAACTGCTATAATTGCAATATGTCATCTTTAAAACAGTTAAATACTCAAATTTTAATACCGAAATGAAAATAATTTCTTGGAATACAAATGGATTACGGGCAACGGCAAAACAAGGGTTCTTTACTCCCCTATTCCAAAAATACAAGCCTGATATTTTATGCTTACAGGAAACAAAAGCTACCCCAGAACAGTTGCTTGAAGAAGTGCGAAATTTTTCTGGATATTACTCTTACTTTTCACATCCAAAAATCAAAAAAGGATATAGCGGTGTAGCTATTTATACTAAAGAAAAACCAAGAGAAGTTTTTTATGGTATGGGCATCAAAGCATTGGACGATGAAGGAAGATTGCTAGGCATAAAATTAAAAAATTTCACCATAATCACCGGCTACTTTCCAAATGGTGGTCAGGGACCACACCGATTAAAATACAAACTGGAATTTTACGAAGCTTTTCTGAAATTTATCCTAAAACTACGAAGAGATGACGAAAATGTAATTTTCTGCGGAGATATAAACACTGCTCACAATCCCATAGACCTCGCCAGACCAAAAGCAAATGAAGAAAATACTGGCTTCTTGCCCATAGAACGCGCCTGGATTGATAAAGTAATAAAAAATAAATTTATTGATGTGTTTAGAAAATTCTATCCAGAAAAAACAGGTGCCTATACATATTGGGATATAAAAACTCGCGCTCGAGATCGCAATGTCGGTTGGCGCCTTGATTATTTTTTTGCCGATGAAAAAATAGTGCCAAAAATAAAGACCACTGGAATGCTAAATGATTATCTGGGCTCAGACCATTGTCCGCTGTGGATTACTTTGAGCTAGAAATATAATTTCGTGCTATTATTTTTATATGAACCACAGTAGATTAGATCAGCTTTCCGATGGCATCTTTGCCATCGTTATGACAATTCTTGTTTTTGAAATTAAAATACCAGCTCTCTGGGGGCCGATAGACAATTTGGGTCTTTGGCTTCAAATTGAAAAATTATTTCCATTACTCTTAAGTTATGTTTTAAGCTTTGCCCTGCTCTTTACCTATTGGCGAGCACACCATTTTTTTATTTCTATATATGCAAAAAACATAGACTCCATGCTTACCAACATTAATGCATTATTTTTTATGTTTATAAGCTTAATACCTTTCTCCGCTAGTATCCTTGGACAATATAATAAAAACGAATTAGCTGTTATTATTTTTAGTATTCACACAAGCCTAATCAGTCTCACACTATACTGGATGCGTAGATATGTTTTATTTTCTCCGCATATAAAAAATCCAGAAATTAGTAAAAGAGAAATTCGTGGTAGCACGATTCGCACCTTAGTGCCTGTATTTTTTGCTCTTATTGCTATTCCGCTTTGCTTTTTCAGCATAAAGCTCGCTCTTACCCTGCTTACCCTAGTAGTTATTTTCAATCTATCTTCTTACAGTACTGTTCTTTTTGAAAATATTCTAAAAAAACTCCATCAGCTTTTATTTGGCGCTGACACCAAGGGTCATTTTGCAGACTAAAAAAGTTATGCAAAAACTTGCTACCAACAAGAAATATATTAATTTTATTTATGCGCATCTTGAATCTCTTCGTAAAGAGATTCATCTACCCACTTAAATTCGTGCCAACGTTGATATACTGAATCAGCTATATATATGTATGTTCCATTTTTTTTTCTTTTTTTAACAATAGGCGCACCAGGTTTTTCTATTAAATCATATTTAATTTCCTTTAGACTTATTCCTGATTTAACATGGGCATCACTAATAAATTTTTCAAATACACTTTCAGGACACCCGCCGTCTAGGCGCGTACGTGCAGTAATAAGTTTTACCACGTCATATTTATCATGATGCATCTCTCCTTCTTCATTTTTATTATCTAGATCCACAAGTTGAATTTCAAATTGCCCACCATGAGAAGAAGAATGTAATTTACCAATTATAAACAATGCTTCAAACTTTCCTCCAGATAAAGGATTCGGCTTTTCATTACTCAATAATGCTTTAAGGTTCTCAGAAAATTTTTTTATTTGTTGTGTTGAAAAAAAAGATTTATTTTCAATTTTTATATCCATCGCTTTCATTTTTTTAGTAAGCCATTCATATAAAATCGGTAACAATTTTATTGCTTGATTTTTATCAATAGTTATTCTAGATGCTATACCATCTTTCAAGGCAGTCTTCGCATCTGATTCTGGTCTAGAAAGAAAACGAAGTATTAATTTTTCAAAATCTTTTGGACGCGAATTAATAATACCTTCAAGGTTACTATCGTCTATAGCACGAAATCTCTTTCCCACTGCGTTATATTCACCAGAAAAAACAAAAGGGGTATCTGTTGAAGCACCATTTTCTGATGGAGAAGAAACAAGAGCCCCTTCAAAGTCTTCAGTAATTTTTTTTAGTAATTTACTATCATTCTTCAATGCTTCATAGGTTGCTATTGTTGTTTTAACTAAACGACAATATTTTATTGACTTACTCAAGCCACCCTTATCTGCAACCAACTTCACTCTTTTAAGAATATCAAAAATATCTTTTTTTGATGAGATAGATTGTACTTCTATAAACAATTCTGCTTCTGGATATTTTAATGTATCTCTCAAAAAATTCTTTGCTGCTTGATAAGCATAGTTTAAAAGATGATACTTTTTAGCTGATTCCTGTGAATTTCCGTTTTCTAAAATAATTTCAGGCTTAATTCCCATTTCTTTTTTAATCCATTGAAGAAAATCTTCCTCTGTTGAATCAGGACGAAGTCCTTGAAAATCAATAGATGTTGGCCTGTGTTCTGAGCTAACAATATCTAATTTCCCCTCCAATAAAGATTTCATCGCAGTAAATTTTTTTTCTGTAACATCTGGATCTTCGTATGGAGGGAATATTTTTTTTTCTGGAATACCTTCTTTCATATATGTTTTATTATAATTTTAATCTTCCAAACTAACAAGTTTTTTCTTTACTTACCCTACTTTATGTTTCGTGTGTAATTTTTTTACCTCTTCTTCCTCCAATTCTTCTTTTTTATCTTTCCCGCGCAAGCCAAGAATCTTAAGTTCTGCATCACCAAGCATATTTAACGATTTAATCAATTCCGATAAATGTTCCACAGTGTTTTTCTCAGGAGCATCCAGCACTTCTTCAAGTAAAGCATGCAAAATCCATCCCATTCGTGGTCCTGGAGCAATTTTGAGTTCCTTCATCATAAATTCTCCGTTAATTTTTAGCTGTCCGACAGAAATTGGATCTCTTAAGGACTCTTCTATCATTACAAAATACTTTCGTAAACGATATGGGGCTTCTGTCTTTTTCATTCCTACTCTGTCACATTCTCTAACTTTCATAAGATCCCAGATAGGATGATTTTCTTTCTTGCCCGCCAAAGCTTTAGCGTCGGCGGGGCCAACTTTTGCAACAATTCTTCGCACTGCTGAAAGTGTAATTAATTCTGTATCAGAAAAAAACATATGATTGCGTACAAGCTTGGATACTAATTCAATTTCTTTTTTTGGAAATTTTAATCTCTCCATTATTTTTTTTACCATTCGCGTACTGATAACTTCGTGGCCATAGAAAGTATATTTCTTTTTGGCTGAACTCTCGGTCTCTCTTCTTGCTCGTGGCTTTCCAATATCGTGAAAAAGCGCTGCAAGCCTTATTTCTAAAGACCAATTCTTGTTTGAAGCATGCATGAGCGCGTGAAGTAAGTGATTCCACACATCATAAATATGTTCCCCCGATTGCTCACAACCTATTCCCTCTTCTAACTCTGGAATTATATTTTTTAACAAATTAAATTTGTGCAACATTGCAATTCCACTCGCAGAATTTTCTGACATAATTATTTTTACAAACTCATCACGAATTCTTTCTTTGGATATTTTTTTTATTAAATCTGAATTTTTTAAAATACTTTCTGTTGTTTCATACGACACAAAAAAATTAAGTTGGCAAGAAAAACGTACCACGCGCAACATACGCAATGCATCTTCCTGAAATCTATTATCAGGATTACCGACAGCTTTTAAGGTCTTGTTTTTGATGTCCTTTATACCATCAAACAAATCAATTAGATGTCCTTTAGAATTTAAAGCCAGAGCATTGACTGTAAAATCACGTCTTTTAAGGTCATCTTCTATCTTATCACTAAATTTTACCTCATCAGGATGCCTAAAATCGCTATATTTTGCTTCAGTTCTATAAGGTGTAACCTCAACGATATAATTAGGTTCTAGGTTAAAGGTTCTAGGCTCTAGTGTTTCTTGTGAAACATCAATTTTAGATGTTCCTCGTGAAACAACCACACCCACTGTTCCAAAAGTATTCTCATAAACCGTCTTTTCAAAAAGATTAATAATTTGCTCTGGTTTGGCATTTGTCGTAATATCCCAATCTTTTGGCTCTTTATCCATTAAAAGATCACGCACGCATCCTCCGACTAGGTATGCCTCAAAACCAGCTTTTTCAAGTGTGCTAGTTACATGTGAAACTTCTTTTGGTATCTTTGATATTAAGTTTTTAGTATCTTGTTTCACAACTTTGTGCACTCGGGGGGATTCGAACCCTCAATAATAGTTCCGAAGACTATTGTGATATCCATTTCACTACGAGTGCAGAATTAATTTAATAATATTATATATTTTACACTATTTAAAAAATATTGGCAAATAACGCTTGTTTTGCAGACTTATTTTCCAATTGCATTAGTTATAATAAAATACTATAATAAATTTGTTATTTTAAAAAAGTAAAAGCGGTCATATTTGGTGGTCTTTAGACATAAATGATTAATGGTCATATTTGGTGGTTTTTAGACATAGATAATTTGCGGTCATATTTGGTGGTCTTTGTACATACATAAAAAGCGGTCATGGTTTAGTGGTAGAACACGTCCTTGCCAAGGATGAGACGAGAGTTCGATTCTCTCTGGCCGCACAAAAAAATGATGTCCATTAATTTTTGCTTATTTAATAAGGATTTTATTGTAACTGTGGATAACTATGTTAGTACTGTTCATAAAGGACATTATTAAAAACTGTCTTTTAATATCATTTTTAATTAAAATAGCTTGTAAAATAAGAATATATCAATAAAAGACATTAAAATTTAATAATAAGTTTCACGTGAAACATAAATAGACCATGTGCCATGTGAAACTATAAATTATATAGATAAATGCCTAAAGTATTCACATCAAAAACACAGAAAACAGGAGAAATTGGAGAAAATATAGCTGTTAAGTTTCTCGTGAAACATAATTTTCTGGTATTAAATAGAAATTACACCAAAAAATGGGGTGAAATAGATATCATAGCTGAAAAAAATAATAAATTATACTTTATTGAAGTAAAATCAGTTGCACGTGAAACACTTGAAAATGTTTTACATGAAACATCTGACTACAGACCTGAAGATAATATGCATCCGTGGAAATTAAAACGTTTATCACGAACAATTCAAACTTATCTTTTATCTAAAAAAATACCAGATGAAAAAGAATGGCAAATAGATTTATTAGTTGTGTTCCTTGATATGAAAAATAAAAAAGCAAAAATAAAAGTGGTCAATGATATTATTTTATGATATATTAAATTGACGTTTTGGTAAAAGCGGGCTTACCCGCCAAAGCCTTTGCAAAACGGGCTGTAGTATACCGGTAGTACAAGTGCTTTGGGAGCATTTAGACTGGGTTCAATTCCCAGCAGCCCGACATTGCGGGATTAGTTTAGTGGTAGAATAAGAGTTTTCCAAACTCTGGGCAGGCGTTCGATTCGCCTATCCCGCACATAATTTAAATAATTAAAGTTTTAGTTTACCCAAGATCCGTTTATTCCCGGATTAAACGCGCCTTCAACTACGAAGTGAACATGCGGACCGGTGGAGCGTCCCGTAGAACCCACAAGACCAATGATGTCGTCTCGAGTGTCATCTTGAATAACTAGGTCACCAGCACGAACAAAAATCTCAGACATATGACCATACATAGTTTTAACACCACCCGAGTGAACGATAATAACCAAACCACCAAAACCGCCATTGTAGCCCATTCTGGCAAAAATAACTATTCCGGAAGCGGCGGCGTGTATCGGAGTGCCTTTTTTAATAGCAAAGTCCACCGCACATCCATCATGAAATTTTTGACTTAGGCGATAACCAGGAACAGGATTGACAAAATCAAATTTACGGAGACTGTAACAATATTCTGTGTTTTTGGTAGTCGTAGTGCTTTTAATAACCAGCTTAGCATTTTCTTCAACTCTCTTTCCACCAGAAATCGTAAACTCGTCACCTACTGCAAGTATAGTGTCCAATGTAATGTCATTACAAAAAATAATGTCACTTACGTTCACATTATAAAGTTTTGCTATCTTATGCAGTGTTTGTCCTTTAGTAACAGTGTGTTTAACGCCAGGAACAGAAGAAATAAAGAGTACATCATTTTCTAAAAGATTCTTCTTCCCTTTATTTGCCACTAGAACACTGTCTTCAGAAACATCAAGCATTTTAGCTACCTTAGAAATAGAGACTCCTTTTTCAACTACATAAACAATTGTCTCTCCACAAAAAGAATCTACGTCATCCCTTCCATTATTTTGGGGAAAAAACGCCTTTTCGTCAGGAGAGATATTATTTGTATTCGCACTTGTATCATCAATATTATTTTTATCTTGCGAAGTAGGGGAAAAATTGGCCTGAAGGGCAAAAGCTCGATCGCCGAATATTGAAGAAAAGGAGTCTGCCCTAGCTACTTGTGTAGACACAAAAAAAGTCCCAAATAGCAAGGAAAAAATCAAAAAAGATCTTAATATTTTGAGTTTACGTTTTATAAAACAAACTAAATACCGCGAGATTTCCTTTTCTACCCAAAAAGACTAATAAATATAAGGGTAGAATCACAGCACGACCGAGTACTGCAAACAAAAGATTCTCACGATGATTACTATCTTCTCTAGAATCCAGTCAACTTGTACTGTACCTCTCTTCAGAACAATATTTCTAGAATAGCTCAAAATAGATCAAAAGTCAATCTAATAAGAAACTGGTGTGGATAACCCCCACACCTTTCATTATAAAACAAAAGGTGTGGGGGATAACTATTTCGACCTAAATTTGGTATAAAAAATTAAAAACTATATAATACAGATACTTATGGAAAAAAAAACCACACGGGTAAGAAAAATGAATCCGGGAGAAATAGACCATAATGATCCTAATATCATAGATGTTACTCCAGAAGAAGTTGAAATCGAGGAAGAAATAAAAAATCTTTCACCAGAAGAAAGGGAAAAAATTGGTTGGGGGTTGAACGTTATTGGTTTTAAGGCTGAAAAAGCAAAAAATGATATTTTTGCTTGGGTTTTTAATAAAGCACTGAAACTAAAAGATATTGACCCAAAGGGAACTACTGGAAAATTTTGCAAAGAAATGAAAGATGGTTTTGTGCGCGATGCAAAAATTGCTGTAAAAAAGGCTAAAGATACCACAAGTGGTAAAGAAAAACACAGACTTTCAAATGCCAGCCTACTATTTGGAAATGTTTTGAGATATGGAAGAATTGTTACTGATCTAACGGGAAAGTCGCTCGCTTCACCATTGCGTTATGTAATGATGGGAGGTATGGCGACTACTCGTATGGCTGAAGCAGGAAAAGAAGCTCGTTTAAAAAATGAAGAGGTGATTGAAAAAACTCGAATTCAAGATGCAAATCTTGCATACGAAGAAGCTATGAAGATATATGAGAGAGCTAAAACAAAGGAAAAGATTGAAAATATTTCAGCTGAAACTCTTAAAAATGCTTACTTAATGGAAATACCAAAAGATTTACAAGAAAGAATAACAAGAAATCCTTCAACAGCAAATACTCTTATTCAAAAAATAGTAAAAACAGACATTGAAGGCGCAATAACTAGATTAAATAAAAAAATAGAAAAATTAGAAAATAATAAAAAACTTACACCTGAACAAAAAAAAGCAGAAATAGAAAAACTTATAACAAAACAAAAGAAAAATTTGGAAGATTATGACCGTATCATTACGCAGTATGGCACTGTGGACGGGTTGGCTATGGCTGGTCGTTATGCACAAACAGCAGGTAAGGCTATTGTCGCAGTAGTAACAGCAGAAACATTAGTCTTGTCTGTGGAAAAATTATTTGAAACCTTGTCGCATGTATTTTCTAATTCTAATGTTTATGAAACATTACCCTCGCATGTCCCTGCACCAAAAATATCAGTAGCACCAATTATTCCAGAAAATCCACCTGTAATTAATAATTTTACCAATGAAGGTATTAAATTTGAACATGGTAAAGGAGGAATACAGGGGATTTTAGATTTGAAAAAACAAATTGCAGAACAATATAATGGAGATTATTCTAAAGCACCAGAGAGTGTTCAGAATTTTATGAACACAGATGCGACAAAAGAAGCAATTAAACTTGGGCTTTATGCTCCAAATAATCCTGATGAAAGCGCGTTGATTCGAGAAGGTTCAATTTTGAAATTTGACGAAAAGGGAAATATAATTTTTCATGACGCAAAAACAGGAGAAGATGTCACACACTATGCGGGAAAAATGTTTGATTCAGACAGAAGTGCTAAAATTTCAACAACAACAGAAGAATATGGAATTAAACTCCCTCAAGAGCCTATAACTGCTGAAACACACCCAATAGAAACAACTCCAAACACAGAACCTACTGCTACTGAAGCATTGCAAGAAAAAATAAAAGCGCAAATAGATGTTGGAGCAGAAAAAACAAACATTACAAATACACAAATAAGAAGACCTGAATTGGGATATCAAACAGTGCGTGTTGGCAATACAATAGGGGTAGGTGGCGGAAATGGATCTGGATATCTAAATAATCAATTTCAAAATCTTTCATTTGAAGATAAACTTACAGTGGACAATCATCCAGGATTTTTTGCAAGCAATCCTTATGGTTTAAATGAAGAAAAATTAATACAAGTTTATAAAATTAATAATGAAAATATAAATTATTTATTTAACAATAAAATATCTATGTCTGCATGGAATACATCTGATTGGGACAAATTAGGCGATCTGAAAGCAGGAAAAATTTTAGAATACACTGACGGTGACCAGAAAATTAAACGTTTATCAGATTATTTAAATTTGCTTAAAAATTTCACAAGACTTGAACCAAAATCAGGTTTTCTTGGAATGGGAGCTGAAAATAGTGAATATTATATAGCTCGTTGTTTACAAAAATTAGTAGCAGATGGAAAACTGGAACAATTTGAGGCAGATCTAAAAAAATAAGTCTAAAAAAAAGATTCATGTTATATTGAATGCGTGGATACAAACGAACAGCATCTAAAGGGTCTAAATAGTGAACAAAAAAGGGCGGCGCTTCATATGAAGGGACCACTTTTAATTATTGCCGGAGCAGGCGCTGGAAAAACAAAAACAATTACGCATCGAATTGTAAATCTGATAAAACAGGGAGTGTCTCCTGATAAAATTTTGGCAGTAACATTCACCAATAAAGCTGCCAAAGAAATGCGAGAGAGAATTATCGGTGCAATATCATTATATGATAGTAAAAATGCAGGACAAAAAATAAACAGAGAAGTGGATTTGCTTTCGCGGGGTGTCTCGCAGGCTGACGAGCCGAGAGGCAGCGCTCCATCAGCAGATGGAGACAGCGACCCCGTGAAAGTAGAATCCATTTCTCTGTCCGAAATACCTTTTGTGTCTACTTTTCACTCTCTTGGAGTTTATATAATAAAAGAAAATGCCAAACTATTAGGATTAACACGATATTTTACTATTTTAGACGAAGGAGATGCGACAACTCTTATTAAAAATATTTTAAAAGAGCTCAGCATAGATCCTAAACAATATGATCCAAAAAAAATAAAAAATATCATCTCGCGAGAAAAAGGAAAATTTATGCATTTGGCAGACTATGCAGAGAGGGAAGAAGGTGGCGCAAGTGCTATAGGGAAAATAGTAGCGCAAGTTTGGAATTTATATGAAAAACAAAAAATGAAAGAAAATTCGCTGGATTTTGATGATTTACTTTTAAAAGCAACAAAATTACTAAAAGAAAATGAGAAAATCAGAAAAATTTATCAAAACAAATGGGAATATATACACGTGGATGAATATCAAGACACAAATGAAGTACAATATCTAATGTCAAAATTACTAACGAGTGCTGAAAGAAATATTTGCGTGGTTGGGGACGCTGACCAGAATATTTATTCTTGGCGTGGAGCCAATTTAAAAAACATTTTAAGTTTTGAAAAAGATTATCCAAATGCAAAAATAATCTTATTGGAACAAAATTACCGGTCTACAAAAAATATTTTGGAGGCGGCAAATGAGGTAATTAAAAAGAATAAATATAGACCAGATAAAAATTTATTTACAAAAAATATAGAAGGTGAAAAAATAGGACTATATGAATCCCTAGACGAAACTGACGAAGCTGAATTCGTCGCTACAAAAATTCTAGAAATCACGGACAATTTCGGAAAGGATGTTGTTTTGAAAAGCATTGCGCAGGCTGACGAGCCGAGCATAGCAAATTTTCAGCAGAAAATTATGTGCGGTTTTCAAAATAATATCCTTTCGGAAATTGCTATCCTTTACCGCGCGAATTTCCAATCTCGCGCGCTTGAAGAAGCGATGCTCAGATACAATATCCCTTATCAAGTTTTAGGTATTAAATTTTTTGAAAGAAAAGAAATCAAAGACACTCTCGCATATTTACGCGCAGCATTAAATCCTGATAGTTTGTCTGATATAAAAAGAATAATAAATTTCCCTGCCCGAGGTATCGGAAAAGTGACTTTGCTGAAAATTTTTGCTAATCAAAAAGAAACTTTACCAATAAAAATGCAAATAAAAATTAATAATTTTTATAAAACCTTAGAAGAAATAAAAGAAAAAATTACGAACACAAAAGTTTCGGAAGTAATAAAATTTGTAATAAAAAAATCTGGAATTGAAACAGAACTTTCTTCTGGCACCGAAGAAGACATAGAAAGATTAGAAAACATCAAAGAACTTGCCACCCTAGCGCTCAAATATGACAATCTAGAAAATGGAACAGGAGTAGAAAAACTTTTAGAAGACGCCTCTCTTGTCTCAGATCAAGATTCTTTAATGATAAATGTCTCGACCAAAGTCGGGACCCCGACAGGGGTCGGGGGGGTAAAATTAATGACTGTACATGCATCAAAAGGACTTGAGTTTGAATATGTTTTTATTACAGGATTAGAAGATGGACTTTTTCCACACCAAAGGCAAAATGAAAGCAAAACAAATGAAGATAGTGAGGAAGAACGAAGGCTTTTCTATGTAGCGCTTACTCGCGCTCGGAGAAAATTATTTTTATCCTTTGCAAATTTCCGCACCATTTTTGGCTCTCGTAACATAAATACACCATCAGAATTTATCAGCGATATTCCTGCAGATTTATTAAAAAAAGAAGGTGAAATTAGCGGAATAAAGACAATTTACCTATAATTAAGAAAAATGAATATTTTTAACAAGCAAACATTATATATATTAAGTTCATTCCTTGCTGGTTTTTCTGTAATGACCATAGAACTTATTTCAGGAAGAATAGTAGCTCCAATAATAGGGTCTTCGGTTTTTACTTGGACATCTGTAATAGGAATAACTTTATTAGGACTCTCCATCGGTAGTTATGTTGGTGGCCAAATTGCAGATAAAACTGAAGGAAATAAATCACTTCCTCTAGTGTTCCTTTTATCATCAATCTTAGTTTCATTAATTCCAGTATTGGCAGCAAATACAAATTTTATTACAGATTCTTCCGATTCAATCTTGAAATTAAATTTATATCTATCAATTTATTTATTCTTACTTCCAACATTGGCAATAGGACTTATTCAACCAATAATTCTTAAAAAATTTGCTAATGATTTTTCAAAAATTGGCAGTGAATATGGCATATTATCGTTTGCCTGGTCATCTGGTGGCATATTCGGTGTATTTTTAACAGGATTTTTTTTCATATCAAATATTGGAAGCATGGAAACAATTTGGTTAATGTCTCTAATTCTATTCTTAGTAGGAGGAATTTTGGCAATAAAAGATAAAAAAATAATTTTACTTTTCATAATAACAATGCTTGTTGTGCCAAATTTTCTTTATTTTACACAACAAAAAATACTAAATCCAAAAATAATATTTCAAAAAGAAACTGATTACTATAATGCTAGAGTTATTGATGCATATCTTCCCGGATATGGAGATTCCCGAATACTCAATTTAGATTTTGATTTTCATAGTATAGAAACCAAAAAAGTGGTTGAGTATTACCCAGAGATATATCCAATTTTTGCTAATTTAAAAACAAATATAAAAAATATTTTAGTAATAGGTGCTGGGGCATATACTCTACCAAAACATTTTAAAAATTATTATAAAGATGCAGATGTTTCTGTCGTTGAGCTAGATCCAGAAATAATTAATATAGGTAACGATTTTTTTGATCTTAAAAAATATAATATAAAAACAATAGTTGGAGACGCAAAAATTGTAATAAATAAAAATAAAGAAAAATATGATGTAATTTTTGGTGATGCTTATAATTCTTTTATATCTGTGCCTTGGTATCTCTTAACAGAAGAATGGAACAACGAGATTAAAGAAAAATTAAATGAAAATGGAATTTATGCTATAAATTTTATAGGCTCGTTGTCTGGATCAAAATCAGAATTCACAAATAGTGTATTGAGCACATTTAAAATAAGTTTCCCCAATTTTTATATTTTTGCATTTGGAAAAAATCCTGAATATACACAAAGCATAACATTGGTAGGTGTTAATGGAAGACTCCCAATAAGCGAAGGAGAGCTTTCCAAAAAATTATTGATAGGAGAAAATAGTTTTTTAGCAAATAAAATTATTCCTGTTATGTATTTTAAAGATTCAACTTCAATAATTTTAACAGATAATTTTTCACCAGTAGAAAAATTGATGGAATCAACAATAAAAAGTTATTTCCCAAAAAATTTATTCGAGTTTAAGAGTATTTTGTCAATATGAAGGCAAAAAAATCTCTCGGACAAAATTTCTTAAAGTCAGAAATAGCTCTTCGTAAAATTATTGAAGCGGGAGAAATAAAATCTACTGATGTAATTTTAGAAATAGGGCCAGGCAAGGGAGCGTTAACCTCTAAGCTTCTAGAAAAATCTGGAATAGTTATCGCTGTTGAAAAAGATCGTGAACTTTTTGAATTTTTAAAAATAAAATTTGCAGAAGCAATTACAGAAAAAAAATTAATTTTAATAAATGATGATATTCTAAAATTTATAGAGGATGTTGTTTTGAAAAGCATTGCGCAGGCTGACGAGCCGAGCATAGCAAATTTTCAGCAGAAAATTATGTGCGGTTTTCAAAATAATATCCTCAATAAATTTAACTACAAAATCATTGCCAATATTCCTTACAACATTACCGGCGCAATTTTAAAAAAGTTTTTAACAGCAGAAAATCAACCCGAAAGTATGATATTAATGGTTCAGCATGAAGTAGCCAAAAGAATCATAGGAAGGGGAAGCAACCCTTCGACTCCGCTCAGGGTAAAGGAAAGTATTCTCTCTATTTCAGTCAAGGCTTACGGGGAGGCAAAGATGATAATGAAGGTTGATAAAAGATATTTCTCACCAAGTCCTAAAGTTGATTCGGCTATTATCGCCATAAAAAATATTTCTAGGAAGAATTTTGAAGGTGTCAAACACCCGATGTTTGACAATTTTGAAGAGAAATTCTGGGAAATAGTAAAAACTGGCTTTGCACATAAGAGAAAAAAGCTTTCTTCAAACTTAAAAGTTTTAAAATTAGAAAAAACCGACCTCCTAGAAAAGTTGGGAAACAAAAGAGCGGAAGATTTAACTCTTTCGGACTGGCTTGCATTAACTAAATAGTTTATAATTAACCCATAATTAAAAATATTTGGAAAAAACACAAAAGGATAATTTTTATCGTCTTGGCGGTGCTTTTTTTGGTTGTACTTTTTCTTTTTAAAAAAACATCTATATTTCAAAATACGGAAACATTTAAACAAGAAACGGCTCCAAACAATGGACTAACTGTGGACAACACTGACTTAACCATAGAAGATTTAGTGGACAAAGACACTGATGGAGACGGAATACCAGATTGGCAAGAAAGTTTATATGGACTTGATCCTACAAAAAAAGAAACAACTCCTGGAACACCTGACAGCTCAGCCTTAAGCAAATTAAGAACTACACAAGAAAATACTGGAAAAACAACAATTCAAGGCGGAGGCAACGCCTCCGCCACAAATACAGAAACTTTAACCCAAACTGAGAAATTTTCCAGAGAACTTTTTGCTATTGTAGTTGCCTCCAGCCAAAATGGGGCTATGGATCAAGCTACCATAGATGCGCTAAGCGCTTCCTTAGCAGAAAAAATGCAAAATCCTAATCCTAGAAAAATATATACAATTTCTGATATTAAAATCATAAATGATGATAATTTTAAAGCTTTTATGAATTATATAAATGCTTCAGATAGCATTCATAAAAAAAGTCCAACAATAAAATATACTGCATTTGATGTGCTACAAGAATTTTCAAAAGATGAAAACAATCCAGACACTAGCGTGCTAGTAAAACTTGACCCAATCATAACACAAACAAATGCCATAAAAGACGCAATGATAAAAACAAATGTGCCAAAATCTCTATCAACCCTGCATCTAAATGTTATAAATTCACTCGAAAGGTTATCAGAAAACTTAAATGATATCAAGCTCTTTGACACTGATCCTGTCGTATCTCTTGGTGGCATTAGTCAATATAGTCAAAACACAAATACATTGTTATCAGATATTGCCAATCTTCAAAATATAATTCAACAAAAATTGAACAACTAGGTAAAAAATTATATAATATAAATAATAAAATGACTGGTAAAAATAAAATAATAAAATTCATCTCTGTTATTCTAATTATTTCAATAATAATGCCTGTTGTTTTATTTTCTAGTCCCCAAAAAGCGCGAGCAACTGTACCGACTGCAGAGGTAGGCGCATTCGGATGGATTTCTAAATATTTTCAAGAATCAACCGCAGCATCTTCTTGGACAACAGCTTTAACAACTGTTAAAGATTGGGCGGCCAAGATAGCTAAAGAGGTAATGAAAGCAATCGCAAAAAAAATCTTAGCGAAAATGACTCAAGCTACCATAAATTGGATTAATTCTGATTTTCATGGACAGCCGCTTTTTTTAACGCATCCTGACTCTTTCTTTAGAGACATAGCAAAATCAGGACTAAAAGATATGGTAAATATATTCGGCTATAACAACCTCCTATATCCTTTTGGTAGGCAATTTGCTTTAAATGCAATAAATAGTTACAAAAGCAAACTCGCTCAAAATGCCGAATATAGTTTAGGTAAAGTCTTGGATGGAGCGCAACTTAGGCTGTATCTAGGTAATTTTAATTATGGTGGATGGAATGGATTTTTAAATAATACGCAATACCCTCAAAATAATTATCTAGGATTTAATATGATAGCAACCGAAGAGCTTGCCAGAAGAATTAAGGGTACAGTTCAATCTGCTGCTGATAAAGTACAATCCACTCTCCAGCAAGGAATGGGTTTCCTCTCTCCAGAAAAATGTACAACTAACCCTAAATACAATAATGGAACAAATGAATTCCAAAAACCAAGTCTTGATACGGCTAAATGGGAGGCTGATTACAAAAACAGCCATCCTATTCCTTCTGGTCCTTCTGGTTCCAGTATGGATGCTATGGACAAATGGGATACAGATTTTAAAGCTGCTGAAGAAAAGGCTATAGATGATTTCTATACTAATAATACTTGCCCAAAAAAAGCAGACGGAACAAGTGGTTTTGAAAAAACTACTCCAGGCTTTGTGGCAGCTACCCAAGTAACAAATGCGCTTAATATGCCAGGCTTGACGACCGCGCTTGATGGAGCATTAGGCAATAGCTTAGCTGCTATTTTTGACGCCCTTTTAAATCACTTTTTAGACAAAGGCTTAAATGCGATGGCAAATAAAATTAACCCCGCACCCTCAATAGACAACTGGAGTTATAGTGGCAATACATTAACTGGAGGCACTGCTACAACAACTGCTACAACAGTTGAAACTTTAAATATCCCACAAAACGTTTCAGTTACTGTCGGACAAACAACCAGCACCACAATCTCAGGCGGTTCAGGGACTTATAGTATTCAACCTCAATCAAACGCGTCGCTGACAATAGCGATTGCCACGGTTGATATTTCTGGCTCTCTTCCAAAACTCAAAGTTACTGGTGTCGCGAAGGGTACAACCTCAGTCATAGCGCAAGATTCGTCTAGCCCAATACAAACTATAACGGTTACCATCACCGTAAGTAATATGGGGGATATAGTGGTTACTCCAGCAAATATTTCAACCGATGTTGGCGCGCAAGTCACCGCCACTATGTCTGGTGGCACAGAACCTTATTCTATTCAGACGAGCCCCAATGAAACAAATGCGATAGCAACGTTTTCTGGCAATAACTTAATCGTATTTGGTATGGCAAATGGTACTACTTTTGTTGATATAAAAGATTCTTCAGCGCCAGCAAAAACTGTTCGCGTCAAGATATTAGTTGGTCCTAATATTTTAATCGTCGATCCATCAAGTGTTTCAGTTTATACTGGTGAAGTAGTTAGTGTGCCAATCTCAAATGGCACAGCACCGTATTTCGTCACAAATCAACAAAATATTAATGTGGCAACTGGTGAAATTTTATCCGCTACTCCTAATATCCTCACTGTTACCGGTCGCGCAGAAGGGACAAGCGTGGTGACAATCACAGATTCATCAACTCCAGCAAAAACAACTATCGTCAAAATTACGGTTTCTCTTAACTTAACCATTACACCGTCAAATGTTACACTTTATCTTAATAGTTGTTTTCTTGGTAGGTGTAGTAATACAGCCAACCTTACCATCTCAAATGGCACAGCGCCGTATTTCGTCACAAATCAACAAGACCCCACAGTGGCAACTGCTCAGGTTCTGTCAGCTTCTTATGGTGATTCAATTCTCACTGTTACTGGCCTCAAGGCAGGAACAAGCGTAGTTACTGTAGAAGATTCATCAGCTGAAGCAATCAAGCATGCCACCGTAAATATTACAGTAGTTAATAATTAGGTCATTCCGTAAGAAATATGCCATTTGAAATAATAAATGTCAAAAGATTTAACAAAAAAAAAATCTGCTATTGAAAAAAATAAGTTCATTCTAGCGAGGACTGTCCTAGCTAGTGTGTTTGTTTTGTTCGTCTTGATAGGAATTTTTAGTCCGCTGACGAAAGTAAATGCTGCTGCTGACCCAAAACAATTAAATTTTCAAACCGCAATAGATGAACAAATATGTCTTTCTTGGGATGGTGGTCTTTCTCCTGGTGCATGTCTAGTGCAATTTTCATATTACCTGCTATATGTAATTCCGGCTTTTTTGCTGACAATGGCTGCTATATTTTTCAATATCCTAATATCTATTACTTTAGGCAGTACGCTTCTTAAGTCAACCTTTATTTCTGACGCATGGGCAGTAGTTCGCGACCTTTCTAATATGTTCTTCATACTTATTTTACTTTATATAGCCATTAAAGTTATTTTGGGAATGAGCGGATCTGAAGTTAAAAAAATGATAGGAAATGTCGTGATAATGGCGCTTCTTATAAATTTTTCTATGTTTTTTACTCAAGTGATTATTGATTCTTCAAATATATTGGCTTTAATTTTTTACAATAAGTTAAGCCCAACGTCTCAATACACCACAATAACTGGAGAAAAAGATATTGCGGGTGGCTTAGTTCAAGCCTTTAACCCCACAGCCTCTTTGAGTCCAAATTTTTTTATAGCAGCTAAGGCAACACAAATACCAGACCCAGACGATCCTACCAAAACCATAACAAAAAAAGAAGACAAAGTGCCACTCGGAATGATGGTAGGAATTATTCTTGTTACTGGATTAGTTTTACTTTTTGCCACATATGCATTATTTGTGTCAGGACTATACTTCGTGGGCAGATTAATTGAGCTTTTTGTCTTAATTGTTTTCTCTCCTTTTGCTTTTATGTCTTGGACAATACCAAAATTCGCAGGTATAGACTACATAGGATGGGACGCTTGGCTTAAACGCCTTATCACGGCATCATTTATGGCGCCGATTTTTATGTTCTTTTTATATTTTATATTTATGGTAGTGAAAGCAAATATATTCAGTGATTCTGTATTAACAGGTCAAGGTATAATAATAATGTTATTACGTATGGCAATCCCAGCATTGGTAATTTTGGTTTTGCTTCTTCAAGCAGTCAAATTTGCCAAGAAAGGCTCCGGAATGTTTGGGGAAATGGTAATGAAAGGCGCAAAGATGGTAGGCGGGGTGGCCTTGGGGGCAACAGTAGGTGGGTTAGCAGTCGCTGGACGAGCAAGTGTTGGTAGAGCAGGGGCAGCTATGGCAAATTCAGAATGGACAAGGAAACGAGAAGCTGCAGGAAAATTTGGTTCTGGGGTATTTAGAGATGTAACAAAAAAAATGGGTACAGGTAGCTTTGATATTAGGGGAGCAAAAATTGGTGGTCAAACCTTAGCTTCTGCTACGGGTATGAAAGTTGGTGAAGCGCAAAAAGGTGGTTTTGCAGAGAAAAGAGAAAAGGATGTAAAGAAGAGAGTGGAAAGAGCTAAAGAAATTGAAGTTGGAGAGGATGAACATTTGAAACAAGCATTAAATACAACAGAAGCAAATCTACAGGGACTTCTAAGTGCAAATGCAAAAGAAATTGAGACACTTGATAAAACAATTGAAAAGAAAAGACAAGAAGCAATTGACGCAGAAAGAGACTTTAAGGCTGGAACAATCACACAAACAGATTTACAAACAAAAACAAATGAACTGAAGAATGCAAAAGATAATAAAAAGGATTTTGTAAAGGGAAATGAATATATGACCACAGATAGTGCTGGTATAGCCTCAATCAAAAAAGGAACTGGGGTAAATATTGATGCCTTAGAAAAACTTAAAAAAGATCAAGTTCAAGATATAAAAACAGAAAATGTAATAAGAAGACAGGCTTATGCTACTAAATTAGAAGGTGGTGGAAATAGAGCTTTAAATTTTGTATTCAGTGGAGGTCAGTATGCCTTAAAGCGTGGTGCTAATGAGGCTGCACATAAAATAAGAACTGAAGTTAAATTAGACAGTGGAACAAAGGCATAAAAATATGACGGACAAATTAAAACAAACAATTAAAGACGAAGTGGAAAAATTACCAAAAGAAAATCAAGAAGTGATTAATAATTTTGGTTGGGAAAAAATTACGGAAGAAGTTGGAAAGAAGTTTTTACTTTCGGATAATGAAATAAATGATTTTCAAGTAGAAACTTTAATTATTTTAGTTGGATTAGAAGATATTGATTTTTACGCGAGTAATATAGAAAACAATGTCGGCACCAGCAAGGATGAAGCGAAAAAAATTACTGATGAAGTAATTCAAAAAATATTTACCCCAATTAATGACATCCTAGTAGAAAACATTAAAAAAAGCGACAAGCTAAAAAATACAAACGTAGAACAAAATCTTAATTTTATTCTTTCCGGTGGAGATTATACGGCCTTTTTGGATGTCCCACGCCTTATTGATGAGGGAGCAGGAGAAAATGAAACAGTTTTACCGGTCTTTTTTATTAAAAAATAATATATAATAACAACATGGAAGACACAACAGATTTATTACAAATAAAAAT
The DNA here is from genome assembly GCA_038061755.1 of Patescibacteria group bacterium. Lineage (GTDB taxonomy): Bacteria > Patescibacteriota > Minisyncoccia > Phycocordibacterales > UBA9973 > UBA9973. Next base: position 113,077 of record JBBTYN010000002.1, read on the forward strand.
TGAGAAGGCAAAAATGCAATTGCCAGAAGAAACCCAAAACGCAATCAATGCTGTTGATTATAAAGCGGTTATTTTAGAAATGAGAAAAAAAAAAGGATATAGTTTTGAACAATTAGGAGACCTAGAAACTGAAACAGAATTATTGCTTTGCGGGCTTCTTAGTCCAGAAAATTATCCAAAAGAATTAGGAAACAGGATGCATCTTTCAGGTAATGAAGTTAATGAATTAGTAAAAGAAATGAATAATCGTGTTTTTGCAAAAATAAAAGAAAACTTGGTAAAAAGGACAGAAGAAAAAAAAGAAGAAAATGATGATATGCAAATATTACATTCTGCTGGAATTGAGATTATTCCTGAAAAAAAAGAATTAACAACACCCACGCCTCCAATCTTGGCACAAAAATTATCCGGTTATGTTAAAAATGAAGTAGTGGAAACAGAACATTCTCTAGAAAATATCACAAAAATAAGTATGCCAACTCCACCAATTACTAAAACAAGCAAAATAACTATAGATCCATATAGAGAAATTCCTGAATAACAAAGCAATTACGAATTATCAATTACGAATTACGAATTAAAAAAACAAAAAAATTAAAAATCAGTAATTACGAATTACGAATTTGAAAGAAAATATTATACAACAAAAAAGTTATGTATTTGCAATAAAAATTATTGAATTATATAAATACTTAATTGGAACAAAAAAAGAATTTATTTTATCAAAACAACTTTTGAGAAGTGGAACGTCAATAGGAGCAAACATAGAAGAAGCATTAGGTGGTCAATCAAGAAAAGATTTTATCTCAAAATTATCTATAGCCTATAAAGAAGCTCGAGAAACAAAATACTGGCTCTCTTTATTAAGGGAAGCAAAATATATGACTCAAGAAGAATTGAATCCTGTTTTTGATAATTGTGAGGAAATATTAAAAATAATAGGTAAAATTCAAAAAACATCAAAAGAAAATGGGGTTAATTCGTAATTGATTATATAATGTTCTATAATGTAGTAGTGGGTTGCTAATTCGTAATTCGTAATTCGTAATTTATAATTGATTCATATGCAGTTTAAAGTTCCACAATTTTTAGACATAGAAGACAAAATATTCGGCCCTTTCACTTTTAGGGAATTTGTTTATTTGGCTGGTGGAGCAGGCTTGTGTTTTATTCTTTATAAATTGCTAGGTCTTATTTTAGGAGCCATACCAATTTTAATTGTGGCAGGATTTTCGCTCGCTCTTACTTTTTATAAACCAAACAATAAACCATTCCTTAACATAATTGAATCTAGTTTTAAATACTTTACCAAAAACAAACTTTATATTTGGAAAAAAGGCAAAAGCCACGCTTCAATGGACGGTGTGCGACATGATTTCACTAAATCAGATATAAACAAAGTTCAAATAATACATTCTAGTAATTTACAATTAAATGGAAGCAAGTTACGGGACTTAGCTTGGAGTTTGGATGTATTAGATTTAAGTAAACAACAGGGAAAAAATTAAGAATTAGCAATTACGAATTACGAATGAAAAATACAGATTACAAATTAAAAGATTATGAGTTGCGAATTAAATTCGTAATTCGCAATTCGTAATTTAAAATTGATTCAAATGGCCTTAAAAGCAAAAGCAACTCAAGAATTTGTGCCAATCAAGGAAGTTCGCGATGGAATAGTCGTGCTAAAAAACGACGAATTACGGGCTATCGTGCTGGCTAATTCTGTAAATCTATCTCTAAAATCTTCTGATGAACAACAAGCAACAATAATGCAATTTCAAAATTTTCTTAATACCTTAGATTTTTCTGTGCAAATATCAATCCAATCAAGAAGGCTAAACATTAGGCCTTATCTTTTGCTTTTGGAAGACAGAATAAAGGTTCAAAATGAACCCCTTTTAAAATTACAAACTAGAGAATATATAGAATTTATTAAAAATTTTACTGATTCAGTGGCAATAATGACAAAAAACTTTTTTGTAGTAGTTCCATACACCCATACTACTTTAAAATCAGACTCTGGAATACTGGATAAAATATTTTCAAGAAAAAATAAAGAGGAGATAAAAGTTGCAAAACAAATAGATTTTGAAGAAAAAAGGTCTCAATTGGAAGAAAGAGTAGCTGTTATTCAGCAAGGACTCTCCCGTTGTGGTATAAATTCAGCTCAACTTGGTACTGAAGAAGTAGTGGAAGTATTTTATAAAGTTTTCAACCCGGGGGAAATAGAAGGAAAAATTAAATTAGAATAATCTACGAGCTTAACGCCACAAAAATTATATGGATTTTTTTAAAAAATTATTTGGAAAAGAAAAAAAGACTGAAAGTGAAGAAATACGAACTTCTGTTTTGGCTGTCTTGCCAGAAAAAATTTACGAATCTGCAAATTTGGAACTTCAAGATATCATTGCCCCATCAGCCTTAAAAATCGACCCGAAATCTATAAACCTAGGTAGCAAAATAGCCCGCACTTTTTTTATAATATCTTATCCAAGGTTTTTAACAGATAATTGGTTTTCTCCAATAATTAATTTAGATAAAATTTTTGATATTTCAATATTCGTTCACCCCATAGACACTTCTCTTGTTCTGCGACAATTTCAAAAAAAAGTTGCCGAAGTCCAAAGTCAAATAAGTGTTCGAGAATCAAAAGGAATGGTGCGTGACCCAATGTTGGACACTGCCTATGAAGACTTAGAAGGGCTTCGTAATAATTTAATTCAAGCACAAGAAAAAATGTTTGATGTCGGTATTTATATCACAATTTATGCAGATAATGAATTGGAATTATATAAAATAGAAAATGAAATAAAATCAATGCTTGAATCAAAGCTAATATATATCAAACCGGCTCTTTTTCAGCAAGAAGAAGGTTTTAAAAGTGTCATTCCAATAGAAACAGACCTATTAAACATCCACCAAAAATTAAATTCTGAGCCCCTTTCTAGCGTTTTTCCATTTATTTCTTCTGATCTTACTTCAGACAAAGGAATACTTTATGGCATTAATAGACATAACTCGTCCCTCGTTATCTTCGATAGATTCAGCTTGGAAAATTATAACTCAGTAACATTTGCTAAATCAGGTTCTGGAAAATCTTATGCGACAAAATTAGAAATTCTAAGATCCTTAATGTTTGATACTGATGTTATCGTAATAGATCCAGAAAGAGAATATGAATTCTTGGCTGAAGCTGTCGGTGGACGATATTTTAACATTTCGCTCTCTTCCGATCATCACTTGAATCCTTTTGACTTGCCGATACCTCGCGAAGACGAAACAGCTGAAGATGTTTTACGTTCAAATATCATTAATTTAGTAGGGCTTTTTAGACTAATGCTAGGTGGGCTCACTCCAGAAGAAGATTCGATGGTAGACCGAGCTATTTCAGAAACTTATGCAATGAAAGATATAACGCCAGAATCAGATTTTTCAAATATTGAACCACCTCTTCTTTCAGATTTTGAAATGGTGCTCGGAGGAATGGAAGGAAGTGATTCAGTCATTGCTAGATTAGCAAAATACACCAGAGGTTCTTGGGCAACTTTTTTAAACAGACCGTCTAACGTGGATATTAATAAAAAATTCGTGGTATTTTCTGTTCGTGATATGGAAGACGAATTAAAACCAGTAGCAATGTATATTATTATGCATTATATTTGGAATGCAATAAGAAAGAATCTTAAAAAAAGACTTCTAGTGGTGGATGAAGCTTGGTGGATGATGAAATCAGAAGATACAGCCTCGTTCTTATACTCTATTGCAAAAAGAGGCAGAAAATATTACTTAGGTCTTTCCACTATCACTCAAGATGCGGCAGACTTTATGAAATCTCCCTATGGAGTGCCAATAATTACCAATTCCTCCATTCAACTTCTTTTAAAACAATCACCTACCACAATTGATATTTTGCAAAAAACTTTTAATCTTACTGATGAAGAAAAGTATTTACTTTTGGAGTCTGGATTAGGAGAGGGTATATTTTTCGCCGGATTAAAACATGTTGCTATAAAAATAGTTTCTTCTTATACGGAAGACCAAATCATTACCTCTGATCCTTCACAACTATTATTAAACAAAAAGGCCAAAGAGGAACAAGAAGCAAAAGCGACAGCGACAGCAGGGAAGTAGGTATGATATAATTAGGTCATGAAATTAAGATTTTTATTATTAAGTTTTATTACACTAATAATATTAGGAACTTTTTTGCCACTAAAAGTAAGGGCTACCTCTATTGATATCTTTGTTAATATAACTCCAGAAAACCCAGATCCTGGTGAAAACGTAAATATTACTTTGAAAAGCTATGTTAACAACTTAGATATTGTTTTAATCTCTTGGTCTGTGAATGGTAAAAAAGTTTCTTCTGGAATTGGTCAGAAATCTTTTTCTATTACTGCTCCAAGGGCTGGAGAGGAGACAAATGTTATAGCCACCACCTCTCTGCCAGATGGAACAGTAGATACAAAAATAATAATAAGACCTTTAGTAATGATATTGCTCTACCAAGCAATGGATTCTTATGTTCCTCCTTTTTACAAAGGTAAAGCATTGCCATCCCCTGATAGTAAAGTAAAAATTGTAGCTCTACCAGAAATAAAGTCGGGCTCTAATTTGGTAGATCCTAAAAATTTAACTTACACGTGGACAAAAGATTATAACAATAATCAAGATGATTCAGGTTATGGAAAAAATTCTCTTACTTATATAAACGACTATCTTGATAATTCAAACAATATTGGGGTAACAGCTGGAACAACGGATCAAAAATATTCATCAACAGGAAGTATCAATGTAGGAATGACAGAACCAAAAATTATATTTTATAAAAATGATGCAAAACTAGGAACAATTTGGGAACAGGCGCTTTCTGATGGGTATAAAATAATAGGTGATGAAATTATAGAAGCGGCACCATATTTTATATCACCAAGCGATATAAGAATTCCAACGCTTACTTGGGATTGGTTTATAAATGACGAAACAGTCAATGCGCCAATTTATAGAAAAAACACTCTGCCACTCAAAGCACAAGCTGGAACCTCAGGAACATCTAAAATAAGATTGGAAATTAATAATAAATACAAAATTTTTCAAAATACAGTTAAAGAAATTAATGTGGACTTTTAGTATGAAAAAATATTTATCTTACATTTTAATACTAATCGTTCTAATTGGTTTTATGACTCCTATTTATTTTAGTTTGGCTGAAAACTATAATCTTTTAGCTCCTTTGCCTAAAACTGATGGAACAACAATGAGTAGTTATCCTACGCAGGATGGAAACTTGAGCGTTTATTTAAACTTAATGATAAAACTCTTCATCGGCATCTGCGCTGTTTTAGCTGTGATAATGATTGTAATGGGTGGAATTGAATATATGACAAGCGAATTACCTGGAATGAAAAGCGAAGGCAAGGAAAGAATTAGAAATGCGATTTTTGGGCTTCTTTTAGCTCTTGGTGCTTGGACGCTTCTTAATACAATCAATCCAAACCTACTCAAGACTAATATTGTGCCACCTGTAAAAACTATTGTATGTACCCCTCCAGCAGTTTTAAAGAATGGTCAATGTGTTAATCCATAATAAATAATATATGTCAAAAAGAAACTTTATACTTTTAATAATAATCATAGTTATCGCATTAATTGCAATTTTTGGATATTTTTATTTTAACCAAGGAACAAATACACCAGGAGGAGATGACACAGGTACAAACTTTATTTCACAATTTTATCCATTTAGAAATAACAACAATGCAACAAAACCTACCACCACAACGCCTCCCATTGATGTCTCAGACTACCAGCCACCAATGGATGTAGTAACTGTAAAATTAAAAAAAGTTTCAAGCATGCCTATTGCAGGCTTTACTGTATTTTCTAAAGAAAGGTTAAAAGATGTGCCCATAGTAACACCGGTCTTAGAAACCGATGCCACTACCGAAAATCCTGCTCCTAAGATAACCAAGCCGACTCCACCACTAACCGAATTTATGCCAGCCTTGAGGTATGTGGAAAGAACTACGGGAAATATTTACCAGACTTTTGCAGATAAAATAGAAGAAAGAAAATTTTCCACGACTATTATTCCTATGGTTTATGAAGCATTTTTTGGAAACAAGGGAAATTCTGTAGTTATGAGATATTTAAAGGGAGATGCTAAAACTATTATAACTTTTGTTGGGACTCTACCAAAAGAATTTCTTGGCGCAGACACCACTGACAATAATGAAATAAAAGGAACGTTCCTTCCAGAAGACACAGAAGATGTAAGCCTATCAAGCGATAATCTTACTCTATTTTATCTTTTCAACTCTGGAGACAATATAATTGGCACAACTTTAAATTTAGTAAATAATAAAAAAGTTCAAGTTTTTGATTCACCATTTACTGAGTGGTTATCATTATTCCCAAATAATAAAATGATTACTTTTACCACCAAACCTTCGTTTCTAATACCTGGATATATGTATGCGCTAAATCCTACTAATAAAAATTACAATTTCCATGAAATCTTAGGCAATATAAACGGGCTTACCACTCTCACCAGCTCTGATGGAAAATTAGTTCTTTATAGTAATGATAATTTATCACTCAACATTTATCACATAAATACAAAAGTTTCTGATGCCCTAGTTGTAAAAACATTAGCAGAAAAATGTGTTTGGAATAAAAATAGTGATGCTATTTATTGCGGAGTACCAAAATCTATATCTGGCACTCAATATCCAGATAGTTGGTATCAAGGAGAAGTTTCTTTTTCAGACCAAATTTGGAAAATAGATATTAAAACTAAAAATGCAACAATGATTGCAGATCCAGCCACTATGGTTGGCGGGGAAGATATCGATAGCATAAAACTTGCGCTAGATGATGGAGAAAACTATTTATTTTTTGTAAATAAAAAAGATTCTTTCCTTTGGGAACTTGAGCTTAAATAACTCCCACGTATTTAATAACAACTCGACGATCACGCCCGATGCCTACAGATTCAGTCTTTAGGTCACTTGATTCAGACAAAAATTCATGAATAATTCTTCGCTCAAAAGAGGACATTGGATCAACTTCTATATTAGACTTAAAATACCTAGCTCTTTCTGACATCATATGAGCTACTGCGCGAATATTTTCAACATGTTTTTTTTGAAAACCATTTATATCAATAATAATTGCTGTCCCAAAGCAAGGCTTAGGGGATTCCCCTAAGCCTTGCTTTGGGGTTGTTTTTGATTCTATAATCCTATGAGCAAGGTAGTTTAATGCGTGCAAGCCATCACCATCGTGTCCAATAAAAAAATGCGGCTCACTAACTTCCACAGAAACCCATATATTTTTAGGTTCATCATCAATAATTGAAATTTTATTTAATTTTACTGTAGTTTTTTCAATTAATTCTTTTATTAAATTTTGAATTTCTTCTTTTTCCATATTATTTAATTACAATCTTGAAATTTTTTTCTCTTTTAACATAAATCTGTTGCACAACCATAAAAAGATTACTGGTAATCCAGTAAAGTGCTACTGCTCCAGAAATACTATAAGCGATAAAAGCAATAACAAATGGAAAAACATATTTCATTTGCGTACTCATACTTTTAGTAAAAGATTCTTGAAAAGAGCCCTTGTTACTTGAAGTAGAAATGGACGGTTGTGGCATATAATAAGCCTGCAAATATTGGGAAACGCCAGCTAAGACCGCTAAAAGCCAACTTTTTTGTGTTATATCAAGAACTCCCAAGAAAATCATATTTATCTTCTCAGGAATATTAACAAAAGAATATAACAACCCGCTTTCAAAATTTAAACCTTTAAAAAATACATAATATAAAGCAAAAATAACCGGAATCTGAATTAAAACCAAAAGACATCCTGAAAAAGGATTAGTGTTATGTTTTTTATATAATTCAAATGTTTGTTTGGCTTGTTCTTCTTTCGAAGCTCCACTTGCTTTTATTTTGTTAATCTCAGGATTTAAAATATTCATCTCTACCTGACTTTCAATTGATTTTTGAGACAAAGGAAAAAGAATAATTTTAACAAGAATAGTAAGAATAATAACTGCAACACCAACATCTCCACCAGGGACAATTGACACCAAAAAAGCTAGCGCGTTTAATAATGGCTGATATAAAATAGTATTCCATATATTTGTAAGCATTCTCTCATTCTATACGAAAATACTTAAAAATCAAATAACTGGATCAATATGATTCTTTTGCCAAGGATGGCAACGTAAAATACGAAAAAAACCTAGGTAAATTCCTTTTAATACTCCGTACTTTTCTATGGCTTGTTTTGTGTATTCTGAACAAGTAGGATAAAAAACGCAACTAGGTTTTGTAAAAATAGAAATATATTTTTGATAAAAATTAATTAATTTTTGAAAGTATATTTTTAATTTCATTTTCAATTATTGAAATATCTTCCTGATATTTTTTAAAAACAAAAACACCTACAAGTCCAGAAGGGAATTGCTCTATATATTTCTTCAAAGCAGAATACCCACGTCTTCTGAGTAAATTTCTCTTTACTACAAGCTTAACTACACCCTTAGGAGCTATAAAAGAAATTTTTACTATTTTAGTGTGATTTTTAAAATATTTAAAAGTAAAATTAGAAGAAATAATAACTTTCCCTTGTTTAAAGATCAAATCTACTTCTTTTTTACTAGCTCTATTCTTTTTAGGTAGCATGATAGCTATACAGACAATTTTTTTCTGCCTTTTTGACGCCTTCTTTTTAGAACTTCCTTTCCAGTTTTTATTCTAGATCTAACTAAAAATCCATGGGCTCTTGCTCTTTTTCTCTTTTTGGGTTGATATGTAACTGACATAATTAGAGTTTACAATATTATTAAGAATAAATCAAATTTAATTTTTATCCACAGCTTATCAACAGAGTTAATAAGCTTTTTAAAGTATCTTCTAATTTATAAATAGTATAATATGAGATCATGGATATAAATACAAAACAGTTGTGGAAAAATTGTTTGCTAAAAATTGAATCTGGTATGTCTAAGGCAAATTTTAGCACATGGTTTAGAAACACGTCTATTGCAAAAGAAGAAAATGGGGTTATTTATATAGGGGTGCCAAATGAATTTGTCCGTGATTGGCTTATAAATAAATATCATAAACTTATAACTAAAACCATAGCAGAAAATTATGAAAATATGCGCGCTGTAGAATATATAATTATAAAAATAGAAAACCCTAAACAAGAAATAATAATAAACGAAACCATAGAAAAAGAGCTACCCTTAAGAGATTTATACATAAACCCGGAAAACAATTTGAACCCACGTTACCATTTTAATTCTTTTATTGTTGGAACTTTTAATGAACTCGCATACGCAGCATCACAGGCAATAATAGAATCACCAGGAACAAAATATAATCCATTTTTTATTTATGGAGGTACCGGTCTTGGAAAGACTCATCTAATTCAAGCTGTAGGAAATTCAATAAAAGATAAGTATCCTGATAAAAAAGTGCATTATATGACTTTAGAAAAGTTCGCAACAGATTTTATAAACTCTCTTCAAGGGAATAAAGCAAATTCTTTTAAAGAAAAATATCGCAAATATGATCTTTTAATTATAGATGATATTCAATTTATTGGTAAAATGGAAAAAATTCAAGAAGAACTTTTTCATACATTTAATACTTTTTATGAAAATAATAAACAAATTATTTTTTCTTCCGACAAACACCCTAATTATATTCCAGAATTAGCAGATCGTTTAAAATCCCGCTTTGCCGCAGGAATGATTGTGGATGTTACTGAACCAGAATATGAATCTCGTCTCGCAATTATAAAAGTAAGGCTTCGTGAACTTAATATTGTTTTAGAAGAGGATTTAATTGAATATGTTGCAACATCTATACAAGGAAATATTCGTGAACTTGAAGGAAGTTTAAATCTTATTATTTGCCAATATCGCCTTAAAAACAAAGCCCCAACACTCACAGAAGTTAAAAACCTACTAAAAAACAGTATGAAACCAAAAAAGAATATGGCAATAAAAGATGTTGTAAAAATTGTGGCCGAATATTATAAATTAGAAGAAATGTCTATTTATGAAAAAACTAGAAAAAAAGAAATAGTTAAAACTAGACAAATTATAATGTATCTGCTTCGTGAAGATTTTAGTGTCTCTTATCCATTAATAGGACAAAAATTAGGTGGAAAAGACCATACAACAGTGATGCATTCATGTGTAAAAATTAAAGAAGATTTAAAAAATGACCCACAATTAATACAGGAATTAGAACAAATAAGAATTATGTTTAAATAATTACAAATAATTATTAGATAGTTGTTAGACTTAAATTAAAAAATAAATTTAATAAAATACTAATATAAAACAACATAAAATGTATTTATACACTTATTAACACAACTAATATTATTAATAAATTAAATATATAATATATAAACATATGAAACTAGAATGCTCTGTGGAAAAAATTAAAAACGCTGTTTCTCAAGTGGAAAGAATTACTGGTAAAAATTTAACTTTGCCAATATTGAATTCAATTTTATTAATTGCTTCTGGTAATTCATTAAAACTTCGATCTACAAATTTAAATCTTGGTATTGAAATTGAAATTCCAGTAAAAATGGAAAAAGAAGGAACTCTTGCTATTTCTGGTTCTATATTAAATGCTGTTTTTTTAAATATTTCTCAAAATGAGAATGTATTTTTTGAAAATATAGATGAGAATTTATTAATTAAGACAAAAAAAAGTAAAATAAAACTAAAAAGCCAACCTTATGAAGATTTTCCAACAATACCAAAAGTTATTGGAAAAAGTTTTGAAATAGAATCAACTAAATTAATTGATGGTATAAAAGCGGTTTATTATAGTTCTTCTGTTTCAGACATAAAACCTGAAATTTCAAGTGTTTTTATGTATACCAATGAGGATAATCTAATTTTTGTTTCTACGGACTCTTTTAGATTGGCTGAAAAAAAGGTTAAAGTAAAGGGATTGGAGGAAATTTCAGGAATTCTTTTACCATATAAAAATATAGGAGAAATATTAAAAGTTTTTGGGGAGTTTAAGGGTATTATAAAAGTGTGTTTTAATAAAAATCAAATTTCCTTTTCTTCTGATAATGTTTATTTAACTTCACGAATTATTGATGGAATTTTTCCAGATTATAGGCAAATTATTCCAAAAGATTTTTTGACTGATGTGGTGGTACTTAAGCAAGATTTATTAAATGCATTAAAATTATCAAATGTTTTTTCAGATAAATTTAATCAAGTTAATTTAAAAATTTCACCAAAAGAAAAAGTCTTTGAACTTTCTTCTTCAAACAATGATATTGGAGAAAATAAAACATATCTAGATGCTGTCCTTAAAGGAGAAATTATTGAATTAAGTTTTAATTATAAATATTTTTTAGATTGTTTTCAATCAATCAACACTGACAGTGTTTCTATAAAACTGTCTGGAGTTTCTCGTCCAATAGTTATTTCTGCTGTTTCTGATTCATCTTTTACTTATCTTATAATGCCGATGAATAGGTAGTTATGATTGAGATTAAAGATTTACTAGCTAGATTTAACAATATTCTTCTTTCTGAAGAAGGGAAAAAAGAAGTTATTAGAAAAACTATTTCCGAGATTATTAAAACAGAGATAAAATCTCAAGATTTTCAAATAAAAAATAATATAATTTATTTAAATATTAAACCAATTTATAAAAACGAAATTTTTATAAAACAAGGTCAGATTCTTTTAAAGCTTGAGGAATCTTTTGGCAAAAGAACTCCTACTAGTTTATTTTAAAAATTAAATCAGTTTCACTACTATTATAAACTGTGTCGTAGGAAATTAATTTTAGCTCATTTTCGTTTTGTATGGTTTCTAATTCTTTTGGTATAAAAGAAAAACTAAAAGGAGATTTTATTGTTTCTAAATATATCCCATTTATAAAAATATCTATTTTTTGCAAAGGAAAAACACCAGAACTTAAAATTTTTAAGTTTATTTTTTGGTCAGGCAAATAAGTTGTTGTATTATTTGGTTCAATAATAGAAACCCTTGGTTGGTTTAAGGAAGTGTGTACATCATCTAAGGCAGTTGGTTTTTCACTCAATGTTGTTGTGGAATATTTGTTTTTATTTTGTGCCCACCAGTTTTGCACTGGGATCTCCCAGTGATTAAATTGAGTACTATTATCTCCTTCTCCCAAAGGAGCTGGTCCTAAAATATTATTCCGATCTACCCAATATAAAATTGAGTGCACATTTGTGATAACTTTTTCTTGCAAGGCTTCCTTGGGTGTATTAGGAGTGGATAATTTAAGAGAGATTTTATCTATAAAAAAGTTTTCATTTCCTTGCCAAAATCCACGAAGAGCCGGTTTTATTTTAGTCGGATCAGTTTCTAAATCTGGTTTTTCGAAACTTTCAGAAGGGATTGTTTTTAATGCTTCAGTTATAAATTTATTCCAAATCGGTCCCGCTACCGCCGCCCCTCCTTTTTTCATTGGTTTATTGTCATTATTGCCAGCCCAGACACCTACGACGAGAGAGGGAGAATACCCAATAGTCCAAGCATCCTTATTATTATTTGTGGTTCCTGTCTTTACTGCGACATCTTTATTTGGGATATAAAGAACTGAATGCGATCCAAAAGTTGGCACCCGAGCTTTTTCGTCGGAGAGAATGTCTGAAATAGTTAAGGCTGTATTTTTAGGTAAAACTTTCTGCGAATTAGGTTGATATTGTTCTAAAATTTTTCCAGTTAAATCTTGCACTTCTAAAATTCCAGTATATGAATTTTTTATGCCATTGTTTGCAAAAACTCCATAAGCTGACGTTATATCTAAAAGTGAAACTTCTCCACCTCCAATAACAAGAGTAAGCCCATAACGAGCAATATCTTTTAAGGTGCTAATTCCAACATCCTCGGCTGTTTTTAATGAGTCGGGAAGTCCCGCTAGGTAAAAAAGTTTTACCGCTATAATGTTGATTGATTGGGCTAAAGCATCCCGAAGACTTATTGGTCCACGAAATTTTCCATCATAATTGTCCGGCATATAACAATCTTCTTGATTATGTCCAGAGAGAGCCTTTCCGTAAGGGTCGCAGGTTGTCTGGAATTCTGTAGGTAGGTCAAAGAGCACAGTGTCTGGAGTAAAGCCCTTATTGAAGGCTGTAGCGTAAATAAAAGGCTTAAAAGATGACCCTGGTTGCCGAGTGGCCGTCGTTATATTGAAATTACCGTCAATTGTTTTATCAAAATAATCCCTTGATCCTACCATTGTTAAAATTTGTCCTGTTTTTGGATCTATGGCTACCAATCCTGCATTGCTTCCATCCCAATCTTTTTCATTTTTAAGTGCACCATCTTTTACAATTTGTTCTGCTTTATCTTGCAGGTCTGTATCTAAGGTAGTGGTAACTTTTAACCCACCAATTTTTACCATTTCATTTCCATATTTTTGTTCCAGATAATCTTTAATCCAAAAAACAAAATGTGGCGCCCTAATCCCGAGGATTGCTTGTGGGACAAAAACAACTACTTCACTTTTAGCTTTATCATATTCTTCTTTAGTAATAAATTTAAGTTGGAGCATTCTTGAAAGCACTAAATTTTTTCTAGCCTCCAACTTATCTTTGTTTTTACCATAAGGCGAAAGAGTCGTTGGAGATTGTGGAATAGATGCCAAGTATGCGGCCTCCGCTAATGTTAAATCAATCGCATCTTTATTAAAATAAGTTTTACTTGCAGTTTCTATGCCGTAAACATTCCCCCCATAGGGAATTTCATTTAAATAAGCTTCCAGAATCTTATCTTTTGGCATAGAATTGTCTATCTTAATTGCCAAAACCCACTCTTTTATTTTTCTAATATAACTTCTATTTGTCGTTAAGAGAGTATTTTTAACCAATTGCTGAGTTATAGTTGATCCGCCACCCCCTATTCCAATGTGAAATATATTAGAGAAAAGAGCCCGAATTGTGGAAGTTACCTTAACTCCACTATGAGTGTAAAATTCAGCGTCTTCAATAGCAACTGTCGCATTTTTTATGTTTGAACTCATCTGTTCAAATGATACATTGGTTCTTTTTATATCTTGATGGATATCATAAAGTAAAATTTTCCCTGTGCGGTCATATATCTGAGTAGAGTTCGAAACTTTTCTATCTTCAAATGAATGAAAATCCGGAATTTTTAAAGAAGATAGTAGAATAACAAGGATACTGGTCGCAAAAATAAAAAGACTAGCACTAAGTAGCAAAATATTTTTAAATAATTTATTTTTTGTGTTGGATTTTTTCATTACTTTAATCATAGCAGAAAATGTGGTAGAATCCAGAAATATGAAGATTATTACCGATGAGAAGAAAATAGACGATATCTTAAACATCGGAACAGAAGATGTTTTTGTAAAAGAAAATTTAAAAAAGAAATTACTCTCTGGCAAAGTTCTTCGTGTTAAGTTTGGTATTGATCCTACTGGTCCTAAAATACACTTAGGAAGAGCGATACCGCTTCGAAAATTGCGCCAATTCCAAGACTTAGGGCATAAGGTTGTTTTAATTGTTGGTGATTTTACTGCAACTATTGGTGATCCATCAGACAAACTAGAAAAACGCCCGATGCTTACAACTAAAGATATAAAGAAAAATATGAAAGATTACAAGAACCAAATTAGTAAGTTAATTGATTTAAAAAAAGCAGAATTTGTTTATAATAGTAAATGGCTGGAAAAATTGAATGCCAGAAAAATTTCTGAATTAGCTGAGAGTTTTTCTGTTCAACAAATGTCTAATAGGAGAAATTTTAAAGATAGAATAGAAAAAGAAGAAGAAGTGTCTCTGCGAGAGTTTCTATATCCTCTTTTTCAGGGATATGATAGCGTGGCAGTAAAAGCAGATGTTGAGATAGGAGGTTTCGACCAATTATTTAACTTAAAAGCAGGTAGAATCATTCAGAAACATTATAAAATGCCTGAGCAGGAAGTTTTAACAGTGCAGATGCTTGAGGGAACAGATGGTAGAAAAATGTCTACTTCTTGGGGAAATGTGATTACTATTGTAGATGAGCCTAATGATATGTTTGGTAAGATTATGTCTATTAAAGATGAATTAATTACAAAATATTTTTTACTTTGTACTAATGTTAAAGAAGAAATTTTTAAAGCAGAAAATCCAAAGGACGCTAAAATGCGTCTAGCGCATGAAATTGTGAGAATTTATCATGGTGATAAAAAAGCCAAAGAAGCTGAGGAGAATTTCATAAATACTTTTTCAAAAAAAGAAATTCCAGAAGAGATGACAGAAATAAAAGGGAATTTAGGAGAATTATTAAGTGAGGTTTTAGTGAAAAATAAAATTTTAACTTCAAAGGGAGAATGGAGACGACTTGTAGAGGGAAACGCAATCCACGATTTAGATAAACATAAGAACATAATAGATCAAAATATAAAAATCTTAGAAAACTTAACACTTAAAATTGGGAAGAAAAGATTTGTTAAAATAATCATAAAATAAAAACACACAGGGTTCCCTTGTGTGTTTTTATTTTAGCTGTCCCTGTCTGGGTCTTCTTCGTCTAAATTAAAGTCATTTATCTCATCTAGCATATCTAACGGTTCATCTTCATCAACTCCCATTTTAAAACTATCTTTTGTTTCTTCATCTTCATCGTACATAAAAATTTATTTTTTTATTAAATAAACTACTAATGCCTACTTTGTATCAAAATATAAAAAACTTGGCAATAGCAAGTGTGGATAACCCCCACACCTTTCGACAATACAAAGAAAGGTGTGGGAAATAAGTCTAAAATCTCATATGCGCAAAGGCTGTCAGGGCTATAGCGATAGCGTCTAATTCATCATCGGATTTTTTAGAATTATCTATATCCACTAAAATTTTCACCATTTTTATAATTTGTTCTTTGTTAGCTTTTCCATAGCCAGTGGTGGCTATTTTAATTTGAGGAGGAGAAGCTTCAAATATCTTCAGTTCTGCGCATGAGGCTTCATAGATCACTACTCCGCGCACTTCAGCCACATTCATTACTGTTTTGTGATTAGTATTTAAAAATAAAGTTTCAATAGCTAAAATTTCTGGCTTATATTTTTTTATTATTTTTTTAACCTTTTCACCAATTAATTTTAATCTTTCACTAAATTCTAATTTAGTAGAAGTTTTAAAACATTCAGAAAAAATTACTTTTTCCTTCCTCGACACACCATAGCCTTTAGTGAAGGCGGTTCTCTCCAATATTGCAATTCCTAACCGCTCATATCCCGGATCTATTCCTAAAATTCGCATGATTAAAGTTTAGCATAATAAAAATTTTTTATTCGGTGTTTGTGTAGACATCTTGAACGTCATCATTTTCCTCAAGTTCTTCCACCAGTTTATCCAACAATTCCAAATCTGTATCTGAAACAGGTACAAGCATATTTGGTTTCCAAATTATTCCCTCTGGAGTTTTTTCTTTTTGAAATCCCCACGTTACTGAGCCGATGCCACCCAACGCAAAACCATTTTTAGTAAGAATGTGTTTTATATCTTGCGCCGTTCTGTTTTTACTATCTGTAAGAGTTTCAATAATAATACCTATTCCTCCTGGACCATGTGTTTCGTAAGTGATTGCATCCATGTGTGAAGACGGTTCGCTTCCTTTTTTTACAGCTCTTTCTATGACATCTCTTGGCATATTTACTTTTTTTGCTTTTTCAATAGCTGCACGAAGCCCAGGAGATTCTTTTCCTCCCGAGAGTTTTGCTTCTACGGAAATAAAACGTGCTAGTTTTGAAAAGATTTTGCTTTTCTTAGCATCAGAGATATCCTTTTTATGTTTAATTTGTGACCACTTATTGTGTCCTGACATAAATTTATTTATATTAATTTATCTTGTTTGCCTTTATAGTTAAAATCCAAATGCTCATAGGCTTTTTTTGTAGCTATTCTTCCACGAGCGGTTCGTTCTAGCAAGCCTAATTGAATTAAATATGGTTCTATCACTTCTTCTATGGTCGCTTCTTCTTCAGACATTGCCGCGCCGATAGTTTTTAAACCAACTGGTCCACCATTAAATTTTTCAATTAATATTTCTAAAAATTTTCTATCAGAAGAATTTAAGCCTATGTCATCAATGGCGAGCATATTGAGTGCCTCCTTGATTGTTTTTTGATCTAAATCTTTTTTATTTACCTGAGCAAAATCTCTACAGCGTTTCAAGAAATAATTTGCTGTACGGGGAGTGAACCTACTTCTCTTGGCGATTTCTTTTAAAGCATCTTCAGCTAAAGTTATTTTTAAAAGATTACTGGATCTTTTTACTATTTCTCCTATTTCTTCATTTGAATAAAATTCTAAGCGAAAAACTCCACCAGAGAAACGAGAACGAAGTGGAGAGGAGACCATGGCGACTCGAGTAGTAGCAGCAATTAAAGTAAAAGGTGGTAGGTCCAGTTGAATAGTACGCGCTGAAGGACCTTTTCCGATGATAATATCTAAAACTCCAGATTCCATAGCGGGGTAGAGTATTTCTTCAACCATTTTATTAAGCCGATGAATTTCATCTATAAAAAGAATATCGCCGGCCGCTAAATTTGTCAGAACAGAAGCTAGATCACCAACTTTTTCAATTGCTGGTCCGGAAGTTATTTTTATTTGCCTGCTTGTTTCTTTAGCAATCAAATGCGCTAATGTGGTTTTTCCCAACCCGGGTGGTCCATAAAAAAGAATGTGTTCAGGTATGTGCCCGCGTTCTTTGGCTGCCTGTAATAATATTTTAATGTTGTCTTTTATATGTTTTTGGCCAATATATTCTTTCCACTTGGTAGGACGGAGAGTTTGGTCTAAAAAAGAGTCATCAGCTATTTCTTTTTTTTTGTCTTTATTCATATGGGTTTTTTGCGCCTAGCCCATAGTAAGATTTTCTAAATCTCTACTACTGGGTTGACATTGATTTTATTATATGCTATATTGTAAGTGTAGTACATTTATCAACAGGGTATCAACATAGCTATCAACATTATAGCATTTGCTTGCTTAAGCATGTAGTATAATGTTGTTTAGAAGTTTTTTGTTGATATTTAAATAAGGCATTAATCTCTAAGCAATCAGCCACCGGTTATATGAATTTGCATAGGACGTTTTGGTACTTTTATTAGTTTCTGGAACCATCCTATAATATTTTATTACTTTCGGAGCTCAGCCCTGAAAGGATTGTTTAGAGATTAATGCTTTTTTTATTTCTGGAAAAGTTGACGTTATTAAACAAAAAAAGTATTCTTTAAATGAATAGACTAGTTCTATATTTTTTACAAAAAAAAGAAAGGAGGTGTTTTTCACATGTGTAATGAGAAAACACCAAAGAAAAAAGAAAAAGAAAAAGGAGAAACAAAAAAAGCTAAGAGTTCGTAGAACTCTTAGCAATCTAAAGCCAGCGAACACCGAAAGGAAAAATGTTCGCTGGCTTTTTTATTTTTGTGGCAGATTTACTATCATCTTTTCCAATGCATCCCTATCATTAACTGCTACACGAAGGAAAACTGGCAAATCATTTTTGTCTGCAAAACTTAGTTTCCGCAGATAATTCCAATCTTTAAATCCTTTTTTATTGATAGAAGTATGAGCAAGCATAATATCAATTGCTTCATCATAAATTACAACCCACTCGATACCAACATTATTAATAGGAATTGGCGTCTTGTCTTTAGGAGAAAGTTTTTCATTAACACTGGCTATCTTAGTTACTAGGTTATCAAAAAAAGTAGACATCCACTTATGAGTTTTTCCAGCAGCTACTTTTGCTTCAGTGCTTTGCAAAACAATTAGCGATTCAGAAGGCGCTGATAATGCAAATGCATTAATAAGCTTGCTATATTCTTTTTTAATTTCAGCTTTCATTTCTTTAGTTATTTGCAACTGCCTATCCGCAGAAGGAGCATAATTTATTGCCTTTCCCTCATTATCAATTATTCTTCCTTTAATCAGATCTTTCCACTTTGGAGCTGACTCTTTTTTAACTCCTTCTTCCTCTTTCTGTTGTTTTAAAAGCTTAGCCTTATATTCTTCGTAAGCTTCTTTATCTTTAAAATCATGTATAGTTTTAAACAAACTATCTTCATCTACAACTGGCGCTAAATGCTCTGCGGATGGTTTTTCATCAACAGCTTCTCTATGACCAAAAGGATCAATTGACATCTTTTCATGGATATCTGTATGATCATCTGCCATAGCTTTCAATATTTTTTTTTCTACTGGCGGTTCTTCTTTCATAAGTTATATTATAGCATATTTTATTCTTCTTTCAAGTCTACCACGCTTTGTACTTCCTCAAACGAAGTAACACCATTTAACATTTTTACAATTCCATCTTGGCGCATAGAGAGTATCCCTTGCGCGCTAGCGACTTTTTTAATTTCACGTTCACTTGGGTTTTCGGGCATTATTTTTTCAATAGTTTCATCAGTTTTTATTGCCTCGAAAATACCTATTCGCCCTTTGTAGCCAGTCATATTGCATTTTTCACAACCTATTATTGAAAATAATTTTATTGGCGCATCGGGATTTATATTATAGTTTGTAAGATTTTTTCCTTCATTTTTTATACTATCCATGACTAATTTTATAATTTTTAATTCTTCTTCGGTGGGAGTTTTTTCTTTTTTACAAAAAGTGCACAATTTGCGAACTAAGCGTTGAGCGATAGAAAGAGAAAGTGCTGAAACTAATATTTTTGGATTTACTCCGAGGTCAATTAGGCGAGGGATAACGCCCGCCGCGTTATTAGTGTGCAAAGTAGAGAAAACTATATGACCAGTGAGCGCTGATTGGACTGCAGTCTCAGCGGTTTCTTTATCGCGAATTTCTCCGACCATCACGACGTCTGGATCTTGACGAAGAGCGGAACGTAAGCCTTCTGCAAAAGTATAACCTTTTTCATCATTAGTTTGGGTCTGTGTTATGCCAGTTAAATGATATTCTACTGGGTCCTCAATGGTTATTATTTTTATTTCTGGAGAATAAATTTTTCGAAGAAATGCATAAAGAGTGGTGGTTTTTCCAGAACCGGTTGGACCGGTAACTAAAATAAGGCCATTTGGTTTTGCAATTTCTTCTTGGATTATAGAAAAAAGAAAAGGTTCTATGCCTATTTCTTCAAGTTTTACTTGGATAGATTTTGGGTCTAAAATACGCATCACAATTGATTCACCATAAGCGCCAGGAATAAGAGAGGCGCGAATACTTATTTCATCTTTTCCTTCAACAATGCTAAAACGTCCATCTTGGGCTATTTTAGAAGTTAATTTCATGCCAGACAATAATTTAATACGAGAATTTAAGAGACGATACACATCTAAATCAAAGAAGTTTGTATCTTGCAATACTCCATCAAGGCGTAGTCGCAGTCTACTTCTATCTTGTTCTGGTTCAATGTGAATATCAGAAGCCTTAATGGCGATTGCGCCAGCCAAAATTATTTCAAGTAGGTGAGAAATTTTATGAATTTTTTTCCCCTCTAACGCTTTGGTAACCATTTTTTGAATATCTTGTATTTTTTCTATTTTTTTTGATATTTCTCTTAAAACTTCTCCAGAAATATCTATTCCTCCAACTATAGAATTTTCTGCCATTGAAAGTTCCTTATATCTTTCCCAGACTTTATTTATACTGGCCGTAGATGCCATATAAAAAGTTGGCACTAAGTTTTTTCTTTCTAAGTCGTCTTTTAATCTTTTTATAAGATCGTCAGTGGGGGAATGCAATACCACAAAAATATTTTTTCCGAAAAGTTTAAAAGGCGCTATATTTAATTCTCTGGAATCTTTTTCAGAGATAATCCGAAGGGCTTCATTGTCTATACCTAAACGAGAAAGATCAATATAAGGAAGACCGTACTTTGATTCCGCTAAAGTGGCCACCAACTGTTCCTCTTCTTTTTTATGCAATTCATCTAATTGTTTATTTTGTTTTTCTTCATCAAATAAAGCCATTATATTAAAGTATATCCTAAGTGGTATAATTTATACAATGCTAAAAGTTAAAATAAACAACAGTAAAACTCTAGTATTGCTAGATGCTCACGCCATAATACATCGTGCTTACCATGCTTTGCCAGAATTTTTGTCTTCAAAGGGTGAGCCTACAGGAGCACTATATGGACTTGCGAGCATGTTAATGAAGATAATTGCTGAGTTAAAGCCAGATTATATTGTGGCTTGTTATGATTTACCACAAAAAACTTTTAGACATGAAGTTTATGATGGATACAAAGCAGGACGAGCGAAAACTGAGGATGCTCTAATAATACAATTAAAAAATTCCCGCCAGATTTTTGATGCTTTTGATATACCTATTTATGATGCGTCTGGCTTCGAGGCTGATGATGTTTTAGGAACAATTGTTGAGAAATATAAAAAAGATAAAAGTATAAATATAATTATTGCCTCTGGGGATATGGATACGATGCAATTAGTGGATGATAAAAAAGTACAAGTTTATACTTTAAAAAAAGGTATTAACGATACTATTTTGTATGACGAAGATGCAGTTGTAAATAGATTTCATTTTAAACCTAAATTTTTGCCGGACTATAAAGGTCTGCGTGGAGACCCATCAGATAATATTATTGGCATTAAGGGAATTGGTGAAAAAACAGCTGAAATTTTAATTTCAAAATTTGGAACAATTGAAGAAATTTACAAAAAAATTAAACAAGACGACAAGAAAGGCGAAGAAGCTTTCATAAAAGCAGGCATTAGTCCTAGAATGTTTGAGTTGCTAAAAAATAACGAGGAAGAAGCTATTTTTTCAAAAATTTTAGCGACGATAAGAATTGATACACCAATAGATTTTGTTTTACCCGAAAAGACTTTCTGGGAAAATGTAGATTTAAAAAAAATTGAACAGGTTTTTTCAATTTTTGAATTTAGAAGTTTATTAACACGTTTAAGAAACTTTTTTGAGAATAATAGGAATAAGCAAGAGCCCCCTGATGATTATACTCGCCGTCATTCGCATTCCGTCTTGGAAGGGCAAGTTCTATCTGGTCGTAGCGAAGATTCCTCTGAGTATAATCATCAAGGAGCTCAGTTTATAGATCCACAAAAACTTCAGGAAGCCAGTATTGCTCTTTGGCTTATTAATTCTGATATACCAAATCCAAACCTGGAAGATATTTTATTTTTTACTCATGCCAATTCTTTTGAGAAAGCATATGAGCAGATTTTCAAAACTCTTAAAGAAAAAAAATTGGAAAAAGTTTATGAAGAAATAGAAAAACCAATTATTCCTGTGGTGAAAGAGATGGAAAATTATGGAATTTTAATAGATAAAAAATATTTTGAAAAATTATCAGTTGAATATCATGCAGAATTAGATATTTTAACTAAAAAAATATATGCACAGGCTGGTGTAGAATTTAATATTAATTCACCCAAGCAATTAGGAGAAGTGCTTTTTGGTAAAATGGGGATAAAATTATCAGGAAAAAATAAAATAAAGAAAAACGTGAGTGGTAGTTTTTCTACTAAAGTTTCAGTACTCGAAGAATTGGAAGAAGAAAATCCAATTATAAAAGAAATATTATTTTATCGAGAATTGCAAAAATTGCTTTCTACTTATATTGACGTTATCCCTAAAATGGTTGATATGAGTGGTCGTTTATATGCTAAATTTTTACAAAATGGCACAACAACAGGAAGATTTTCTTCTCAAGATCCTAATTTACAAAATTTACCAATTAAAACAGAACTTGGCAGGAGAATTCGAGGTGGTTTTGTGGCGCAAAAAGGTTACAAACTTGTTGCCTTTGATTATAGTCAGATTGAATTAAGAGTGGCGGCAATGCTTTCAGGAGATAAAAAAATGACACAAGTATTCCGTGCTCGAAAAGATATTCATGCTGGTGTTGCCTCGTTTGTTTTTGGTGTGCCAATAGAAAAAGTAGATAGTGAAATGCGTAGAAAGGCTAAAGTAATAAATTTTGGTATTATTTATGGTATGGGAGTTTCTGCTTTACGAAAAAATCTTGGTGGGACACGTATTGAGGCGCAAAAGTTTTATGATAATTATTTTAATCAATTTTCTGGTGTGCGGGATTATTTAGAAGAAGTAAAAAAGTTCGTGTTAAAAAATTCTTATACTGAAACTTTATTTGGCAGACGTAGAAATTTTCCAAATATAAACTCTAGAATTCCATTTTTAAAAAACATGGCTGAGCGTACTGCGACCAATGCTCCACTTCAAGGAACAGCGGCTGATATTATTAAATTGGCAATAAGGTATGTGGAAGAAAATTTAAAAAAAGCTGATTTATTAGATAAAGTACATCTAATACTTCAAATTCATGATGAATTAGTTTATGAAGTGGAAGAAAAGGTATTATTAAAAGCTGAGAAAATAATAAAGCAGACTATGGAAGGAGTACTGCAAATGTCATATTTACATTATAAAACTGATATTCCACTTGAGGTGCATTCTGGTTTTGGAGATAACCTTAGGGAAGTAAAGTAACATATTTATGGCCCTAAAGGACTGCAATTTTAACAGCTTTTGCTAAGCTAAAAAATCGGGAGTATAATAGAAATATGGAAATGGAAAGTAATAATAAAAATTATATCAAAAAATGGAACGTGCATACAATTTTAGCGCACTCGCACACTATGCAATTTATATTGTTTTTGTTTGGTGTTTTTCTTGATATGATCTTTAGGGTTAAAATTTTTACAAATTCTGCTTTAGCTGGAGTGGGTGTTATTCTTTTAATATTTGGTAGTGTTTTGATATTTTGGGCACAATATACTTCTCATCACTTAAGTAAAGAAAATCTAACTAAAGAATCTTTTTCTCATGGACCTTATCGTTATATTAAAAACCCTACCAATTACGGAATATTTTTTATGATATTAGGATTTGGAATTATAGCTAATTCTTTTTTTGTTATTTTATTTGCCTTTATTTCTTCTCTAATTGCGAAGTTTGTTTTTTTAAATAAAGAAAAGAAAATTTTAATTGCAAAATACGGCGCTCCTTATTTAGAGTACAGAAAATCCGTCAAGTTTTAATTATTTTTTATTGAACATTTATGTTGTACCTTTTTTCTGGAAATGATTTTAAAAATAAAATTTTAAATTATGAAAAATTCATAAAATCTTTGTCTGCGCAAGCAGATATACCTTTCTTGGAGATTTTTTTTATAAATAGGAATGATTTTAATCCTATCCAAATTGAAAGTTTTTATTCTGGATCTAGTCTTTTTTCAGCTTTATCAGCGATAGTTTTTCAAAATATTTTTGAATATGAGGAAACTAGAGATTTTGTTTTGGACAAATTAAAACAAATGGGAGAGTCGAACAACCTTTTTATATTTTTAGAGGGAAAGCTAAATAAACCAATACTCGATGCTTTTAAAAAAGTTGAGGCAAAAAGAATGCAGATTAATATTTTTGAATTACCAAAAGAAAAGTTGGAGAAATTTGATAATTTTTTAGTGGCCAATACTTTCGCCAATAAGGATAAATTAAATACTTGGATTTATTTCAGACAGGCGATGGATGTAGGGGTAAATATTGAGGAGATTGTTGGAGTTCTCTTTTGGAAAATAAAAGATATGCTTTTGAAAAAGAATTTTAGTAAATTTTCTCCCGAGCAACTTAAAACTTTTGCTTCTCGTATTTCTTATATTTTGCCTAAAGCTCGCAAAAAAGGATGTGATGCTGAGTCTGCCTTTGAACAGTTTTTACTTGAAGCTTTTTAATTGTCTTGATTTTTAGCCTTATTTCATATATATTTCTTTTATATGCGCCCGTAGCTCAGCTGGTAGAGCAGATCCCTTTTAAGGATAAGGTCGTTGGTTCGATCCCAACCGGGCGCACAAACAAAATAAAGAATTTATGCCAGAAAATATTTTAATCCTACACAACATTAGAAGCGTGGAAAATGTCGGGGCGATGTTTCGTACGGCTGATGCGGTTGGGATAAATAAAATTTATTTGACGGGTTATACACCGACACCACTGGACAGATTTGGCAGAAAGAGGGGAGATTTGGCTAAGTCTGCCTTGGGAGCGGAGGAATTTGTTCTTTGGGAGCAAAAGAAAAATATTTTTCCACTTTTAACAAAACTTAAGGTAGAAAAATATTTAATTATTGGGATAGAGCAGGATAAAAATTCTATTGATTATAAAACTCTTCAACTTCGCTCAGGACGGGGAAATGCTTTTATTGTTGGATCAGAAGTTACAGGTATACCTAAAAATATATTAAAAAAGTGTGATCTAATTGCTGAAATTCCAATGCGAGGCAAAAAAGAGTCCCTCAATGTTTCTGTGGCTCTGGGGATAGTTTTATTTAGGATTTTTAATATATAAAATTTATTTTCCACCTAAAATTTTCAAAGCTTCACGAATTTTAGTGTTGGTGTTTCCGTCGGGAGAAACTTTTTTTAATGCCTCACGTGCTTCGTTTTGAGAATAACCAAGAGATTTAAGCGCTTCCAAGGCATCTAATTCTCCCTGAAGAGATTTTTCCCCTAGTTCTGTTCCCATTTTATCGCGTAACTCAATTACAATTCTCTCTGCGGTTTTTTTACCAATTCCAGATATCTTTGTAAGGTAACTTGTATCGGAAGTTGCAATAGCTTTGCGTAGTGTTTCAATTGAAGCGATTCCCAAGATGGTCAAAGCTGACCTAGGTCCAATGCCAGATATGCTTATTAACATTTCAAAAAATTCTAATTCTGATCGTTCTAAAAATCCATACAAGTCTAAAGCATCTTCCCGCACATGGGTATGAATCCAAAAAAAGTTTATTCCCAAGGACTCATTTCGGGAAATTTTAGACAATACATCTGACGAGACATTTATTTTATAGCCAACTCCGCTCGTTTCAACGATTAAAAATTTATCCATTTTAAATTTAATTTTTCCTTTAATACTTCCAATCATAAATTAATGATAGCATAATTGCATTTTTTTGGTTTTTTTGTTATATTATATGCATGCCAATAACACAATCAGCCAAAAAAGCAATTCGTGGTTCTCTTCGAAAGAAGGCTTTTAATGACCAACGCAAGAAGGTAATGAAAGAAATAATAAAGAAAATAGAGAAAGTTGTAAAAACAAACAAAACAGAAGCTGCAAAAATGCTTTCTGGTGCTTTTCAAGCTATAGACAAGGCTGCACAAAAAGGAGTGATTAAAAAAAACAATGCTGCTCGTAAGAAATCTCGCTTATCAAAATTAGTGAAATAAAAATATGAACCATTTGCTTGAATTTTATGGAACAGAGTGTCCACATTGTGTTAGTATGCATGAACTTGTGGAGCGTTTAGAAAAAGAAGAGAGGATAAAAGTTGAAAGTTTAGAAGTTTGGCACAATAAAGAAAATGAAAAGCGTTTGCTTGAGATCGACAATGGAGAATTATGCGGTGGAGTTCCTTTTTTCTACAATACTCAAACAAAGAAATTTATTTGTGGAGATGAAAGTTATGATACATTAAAAAAATGGGCTAAAGGAGAAGAGTTTATACAATAAAATACAAATAAAAAAATCACTCCGACATAAGTCGGAGTGATTTTTTTAAGAGAATATTACGCGCGTTGTACGTTTGTAGCATTCAATCCTTTTGGTGATTCCTCTGTTTCAAAAGAAACTGAATCACCTTCTTTAAGTTCATCAAAAGTAACGCCAACAAGAGAATTACTGTGGAAGAATAAATCCTTCTGTAGTCCTTCTGCTGTTATAAAGCCGAAACCTTTTTCACTTACCATCTTTTTTATTGTACCGGTCATTGATTTTTTAGTTAAAGTTATTAAATACAAATAGATATATACTTAAGAAATCGACTCTTTAAAACTCTTTTCTCACCTACTTTGTCCATATAATATATCATAAAACAACCTAATTTGTCAAGCTTTCTCGCTATTTTGTATAAAATAGGCTAATCTACGTTGATGTCTAAAGAATCGAAGGATAACCAAAAAACTCAAGAAACAATAGTTAGATTTGATAAAGTTTCATTTGAGTGGGGAGTAAATAAGCCTATTTTAGAGGAGGTGTCTTTTACTTTGCGACGTGGATCAAAATTCGCATTGATGGGGCAAAATGGTGCTGGTAAGAGCACTATTTTTCGGCTTATTTTTGGAAAAAATATTCCAGAATTTGGAATTATTAATGTTGTGAATGGAGTTACTATTGCTTTATCCAGGCAAGTTATTCCAAAAGAAGAGTTGGATTTGACTGTGAGAGAATTTTTTGAGAAATGTTTTAAAATTAAGGTGTATGATATTGATCCTAAGATTGACGACGTGTTGGAGGTAGTAAATTTAAAAGGACATACAAAAGTTCACAATAAAATAATAAAAACATTTTCTGGTGGACAACAGGCTCGTTTACTTTTAGCTTCTGCGCTTATTAAAAATCCTGATTTGCTTCTTTTAGACGAACCGACGAATAATTTAGATAAAGCTGGGATAGTACATTTAACAAAATTTTTAGTTAATTATAAAAAAACAGTTCTAGTTATTTCCCATGACGCAGATTTTTTAAATGCTTTTACGCAAGGGGTGCTTTATTTAGATATTTACACAAAAAAGATTGAGCAATATGTCGGCAATTATTTTAACGTAGTAAAAGACATTACTGCTCGGGTAGAAAAAGAAAATATGAAAAATGCTCAGTTGCAAAAAGAAATTCAGGCTAAAAAAGATCAAGCAAATGTGTTTGCTTATAAAGGAGGAAGATTACGATTGGTGGCCAAGCGAATGCGTGAAAAAGCTGAAGAATTAGAAGAAGAGATGGTGGATGTGCGAAAAGAAGATAAAGCTATAAGGCCTTTTATTATCCCTTCTCAGTCTGATTTAATTGGTGAAATTTTAAATATTTCTTCTTTTACAACGATGAAAAATGGAAAAATTGTAAAACATAAAACTAAAATATCTTTAAATAAAAATAATCACTTGCTTTTACAGGGACCGAATGGCATAGGAAAGACGACTCTTTTAGAAAGATTGGCTAGCGGGCATGCAGACGGCGAAAAGGTAAAAGAAGGAATACGGATCGGTTATTACAGACAAGATTTTTTTACTCTTAATTTTGAAGATACAGTTTATCAATCTTTAGCAGATGCCATAAGAGAAGGTGGAGAAAGATTGGATGAAGAACGCATGCGTTCTGTGGCAGCTGGGTTTTTAATTACTGGAGAATTTATTCGTACAAAAATAGGGGATCTTTCAGAAGGGCAGAAAGGGCTCGTCGCTTTTGCTAGGTTGGTTCTCCAAAAACCTGGACTTTTAATCTTGGACGAACCAACAAACCATATAAATTTTCGTCATTTGCCAATTATTGCCAAAGCACTAGACGAATATAAAGGCGCAATGATTCTCGTTTCTCATGTGCCTGAATTTGTAAAACAAATTAGGATTGACGAAGTACTTGATTTAGAAAAATAGCTAACTCTTCGCTTTTTATTTCTTTTAAAGTGTTTGGTTTTAGATTTCCTAACTTTATGTTCATTATTCTTTCACGCTTCAAATCAGCGACTTCTTGGAAGAGGTTTGCGCACATTCTGCGGATTTGATGTTTTTTTCCTTCGGTTAAAATTACCTTAAAAGTGTTTTCACTCATGATTTTTATTTTACATGGTTTGGTAACATATCCTTCAATATTTACTCCTGCTTCCATTTTTTGTTTAAAATTTGAGCGGAGTTTTTCTTTCGTACGGACAACGTATTCTTTTTCATGAGAATATTTTGGGTTTAGAAGTTGGTCAGTGATACGTCCATCGTTGGTTAATATCATTAGTCCATGACTAGCCTTATCTAGTCTCCCCAAAGGAAACAAACATTCTTGTGGGGAATTGGTTTCAATACCGATTGGTTTATTGTAAGTAAAATATTTGTATGCTGTGGGTTTTGCGTCTTTTACTTCTACAACATCAGTTTCATTTACTTGACTGCCGAGGACTGCTAATTTTTTATTAATAAATACTTTTTTATCTTGTATTAAAAGATCAGCTCCTCGTCTGGTAGAGATTTTTTTTAAAGCAAGATATTTATTTATTCGCATTGGGTATTCTTTTGTTGTTTTATTGTAATGTAGTAGTTGTGGTCTTTTTACCAGATGGTTGATCAGTAATAACTGTAGTTTTTTTACTGAAAGATTGGTTAAAAAGGTATTTGGCTAGAAATACTAGGACGAGTATAAGGATAAGTAGAAAGAGCCAGCCAAATAGATTTGTTGGAAGAAAACCAGTTCCGAAGACATTTGCTCCGAGTGGTATGGTAATTACATTTGATGTTTCACTCAAAACTTGTGCGGAAACATTTGCATTTACTGATTGGTTTTGACCTCCTGGATCAGTGTAACTTAAGGTTGCAGGGAAATTTAAGTTTGTCCCAGCTGGAATATTATCTCGTACTCGAGTTCTTATAGTTACTATTCCTTGTCCATTTGCTTTAAGTGTTCCTAGGTTGAAAATTAAAGTATTACCAGAAATATTTGGATTGCTTGGATTAGAGGATAGATAATCTACTTCAAAAGGAAGATTTATTTGCAAATTAAGATTAGTAATTGATCCTGTGCCAATATTTTGATAACTTACAGTGTAATTAATTTCATCTCCTGGACGTGGTTTAGTGTTGTCTATTGTAGGAACGATTGGTTGGTTGCGATCAACAGAAGAGGTGATAAGCACGAGGGAAGTCGGAGCGGGTTTTGGACTAACAACTGTGGCAACTGCCTGAACCCGAACAGTTATTGTTTCTGAATTACTAGCAGATCCAAAATTATTACTACAAGTAAGCGTATATGTGTTGGTGTTTGTTAATGATCCGGTATAGAAGCTTCCAGGGCCAATACTTTTTACTCCTGCCCAGCCGACAGACCCTCCACTTGCATAACAAGAAGAAGCATTAGTTGTAATCCAGCGAACGGTAGCAGTTCCATTGTAAGGAACGTTTACTTGGTCCGAGTAAACTGTTACCGTTGGTTGACTATTGACTTGCATATAATAAGTACAAGGTAATACTCCTCTATAATTATTAGCATTTATATCTTGGCATGTTTGTATTGTGTAATTATTGTACATACAAGGATACATTGCTCCATAATTATTAGCAGTTGTATCTCGGCAAGTTGACTGAGTTTGATTTACATAAATTTGATTTACATACACAGTAGTAGAATCACTTACTTGCTGTCCGTTTGTGCCATAGCAGGTGATTGTGTAAGTAGTCGTGTATGTAGGATAAATGTTTTGATATCCAGTAAGAGCAACATTTCCAATTTGTGAAATAGAACACGAAGTTGTATTTTGAGAACTCCAAGAAAGAGTAACTATTTGTCCAGAATTTATGCTCGTTGGGCTAGCGTAAAGGGTAACCGTTTGATTTACATACACAGTAGTAGAATCACTTACTTGCTGTCCGTTTGTGCCATAGCAGGTGATTGTGTAAGTAGTCGTGTATGTAGGATAAATGTTTTGATATCCAGTAAGAGCAACATTTCCAATTTGTGAAATAGAACACGAAGTTGTATTTTGAGAACTCCAAGAAAGAGTAACTATTTGTCCAGAATTTATGCTCGTTGGGCTAGCGTAAAGGGTAACCGTAGGATTTTGAACTGGAACTGAACAAGCGAGAGTGGTAACATTATTAATACTTAAAAGGGTAGTGGTAACACTATTTGTTAATTCTAATCTAAAATAATAAGTGGTGCTTGCAGTTAGACCATAAATAACTTGTTGAATAGATTTGTATGAATCAACAGTTTGTACTGTTGTCGGTGTTCCTCCACCATTAAATACAGTATTATAATCTGTACTGTATGTGAACCGTGCGCGAATTGGAAGAGTACCAGAAGTGATACTTCCATTCAAAGTAGCGCTATCGCAAGTCGAGGCAGAGACTGGAGTTGTAACTGCAAAAAAGCTAAAGAGCATTACGACACTTAATATTAAACCGACCGACAATTTTATTTTATTTTTCATATTATTTTTAACTGCTTAGAGGTATGTTAATTATTTTAGTAAAAATTCGATATTTTTACTTTCCAGAATTATGAATGTAAATTTTTATTTAATTCATAACTTTGGAAAGTAGAGAAAGGTATTATGTAAAAAACACGCAACCTTTCTCTGATAGATGTTCTTAAGAAACTTAGAAACTGTTTGGGCCACTTGGACCCCCGGGTGTTCCGGGATCTGTGCTACCACCAGGAGGGGTTCCTCTATTGTCCTGGTTATGTTGTTGGGTGGCGACGTAGATGATGGCTCCTCCAATAAGAATACCACCAACCGTACACACCACCGGATGGCGTGCACAGAACCACCTGTCGTCTACCGGAGGCGGTGGAGATGCCCATAATATGGGCATGGGGGTGTAACCAATATCCCCCTTTTCGCCTTTTTCTCCTTTTGTAGCGTTTGGTAGTGCAACAATTTCGTAAATATGATTGTTACATTTTTCGAGCCGGAGTGGCTCTCCTGTTTTCCTGTCGTAGAAGATCTCGCGATCATCTCCAACACGAACCCAGCCTTTTCCGCCGAGACGGTC
Organism: Patescibacteria group bacterium; assembly: GCA_038061755.1. GTDB lineage: Bacteria > Patescibacteriota > Minisyncoccia > Phycocordibacterales > UBA9973 > UBA9973. The sequence continues at coordinate 144,629 of JBBTYN010000002.1, forward strand.
AGGAAGGTCCATTTCGATGCACAATGGAGTTGTCCTCCCTTGTGCAAATTCCTTCTTCACATCGATTTTTTGATCGTGAAGAATGGTTGGATAATAGTACGGGGCGGTCGTGGCCGCCTTGCACTCCTCCAAGGTTGCCCAGTGATCCACTTCTGCACTCACTGGTGTAGAAATTGCGACCAATACTATGGCCGAGAACAGCGTGAAACTTAGCTTTTTCATAAAAGCCTCCTTTTTAATTTTTAATCTAAAGTTTTTAGAGAACATTGGGGAAAATCCCCACCTCTTTTTTCATTTATTATTGTACCACATACACTATAAAAAAGTCAAGGGCTTGTAATGTGTCGCAAGTTTAGCAATATTTATAAAATATTTAGTAATTTATATAAAAAATTATTTAATTTCTGATTAAATTTGAATTTTTAGTAAATTTTAAATTTGTGCCCTCAGTTGGAATCGAACCAACATCGCAAACTCCGCAAGCTCGCATTCTATCCATTAAACTATGAGGGCATAATTATTTTTTTTAAAATACATCAAAAGAGAGCATAATTAAAGATTAGCAGTTTTTTTAAAAAAGTCTATTAAAATCCTAGAGCCTCCATTATTTTTTCTGAAGCGTGTTCTTTCATTTCTACTTCGGCAATATTTTTTGAAAGCATTATTGAATGGATATCTTTTGCTATTGTTTCATTTATCGGAATAGAAAGAATTGGCATGAAAGCTCTTTCTGAATGAATAAAAAGTATTGGTTTAAGTTCTGTTTGAATCCAAAAAGATTTTATATTTTCATAAGGATAAAGACGGTTTCTGATCGTTAAGCCTTTTTGATTTAATTCATAAATTATTGTGTCTGGTTTTTTAATCGCAAAAAAACCCAATAAAATTCCAGAGAGGATAATTAGGGTTGCAAAAAAATAATTTTCAAAAATAATTGTGGCGATTGAGCTTGTCACGACGATAATGCCGAGCGCCCAAAACCAATCCGAGCTTCGATTTTTTTCTTCATATTCTAAAGCAGACCAAATTAATTTTTCATCTGATCTTTCAATTATTTCCATAAGATAATTTTACCTCAACTAAGAAGCATAAACAAGTAAATTTGTTTGCTTATTCTAGGAAAGTTAAGATAAACATTAATATAACTCCTAGAACTAAAGCTACTAGTTGCAAAAAGGAATACTTTACTATTTTTGTTTTATGTAACTCCGGTATTAAGTCTGCTACAGCAATATAAATAAAACCACCTGCGGCTAAAGGTAAAATCCAAGTAGTAAAACTTTCTCCTGTTTTTCCTAAAATAAAAGCTACAAGAGTGCCCAAAATTGCAGCTAGGGCAGACAAAAAGTTAAGCCATAATGCTCGTTTTCTAGTATAACCAGCGTGAAGTAATACAGCAAAGTCTCCAATCTCCTGAGGTATTTCGTGAAGGATTACTGCTAGTGTCGTGGCAATTCCAACTGGCACACTTATAAGGAAACTAACTCCTATAATAATTCCATCTATGAAATTGTGAATTCCGTCAGAAAAAAGTATTAATTTCCCAACGGGATTAGTATGACGTTCTTCTATATCATCACTATGGTGATGCCAGTGAAGAAACTTTTCTAAAACAAAGAAGAGAAAGAGTCCAGCAACAATAAGCACACCGATATGAGTGCCATTTATTAATTTCTCAAATGACTCTGGAATTAAGTGTATAAATGCATCACCCAACAAAGCACCGACTGCTAAACTAATAAATAAGGAAATGTATTTGTGAATAAACTCTTCTTTTATAGAAAACGAAAAGACACCAATTAGTGAAACTAAGCTTACTACTATGGTACTTAATAGAGCATAAATATATATCATAATTTTATGAACACGGTTGTTAAGCTTTCCATTTCTACCTACTTTATTCTAAATGCAAGTCATTTGCAACTAAGTTAAAAAAGCACGCATGTCGTGCTATCGGGGTGGGGGTAGAATTAATGCACTGATGGGAGTATACTAGACAGATATGCTAGATAACCTTCCAAAATTGAGCGGTACCGAGAATGCTGTGGAGCGACGTGGAAAATCGCCAGAACAACTCCGCCTATCTGAACAAATGGCGATATTTGCAGAAACAATGAACACCTTTTCCCTAGAAGAACTGAAAATAAAGTTTGCCGAGATGATAGAGAAAGTTGCCACACTAGAGAAAACGGGTCGAACAGACGATCTTACTGGCTTACTGAATAGAGTCGGTTTCCGAGAAGAGTGGGATCGGTATGTTTCCCTTCTCAAAAGGGAGCGGTCAAAAGATAGGCAGATCCCAAGTGCTTTTCTGGCTATTGACCTCGATAGTTTCAAAATGATAAACGATTCAACTGGTCATGATAGTGGTGATATGTTTCTACGGCTGGCTGCCCAGAAGATGCAGGCCATTCTTCGCAAAGAAGACGTTTTGGCTCGTATAGGAGGAGACGAATTCGTCGTTTTTCTTTTCGACACTACTGCGGCTGGTGCGAAGAAGACCGCACACGACATTCGTTTTGCCATCGAAGAGGTAAATGGGGTCATGCGTCAAGAATACAGACAGTATCGTGTCAACGCATCGGCGAGTATTGGGGTCGTTACAATAGATGGCGAAGGTCATATCGGCGACGATAAGTATACGACTCTGGAACAACATCCAACTATGGGAGAAATTAGGAACTATGCTGACTATGCTCTGTACGTTGCAAAAGATCAGGGGAAGAGGGGGGAATTCACCTTGAGAGAAGCGTGGGATGCAGATCCTGAACGTAAGTTAGAAGAATTGTACCGTAATCTACCGTATCCCAAAGGGAAATAGATGTCGACAAAAGTCGGCGCTTCGCGCCGACGCATTTTTTGGCGGAAATGCTCTAACCCAGAATTTGCGGTGTTTTTTGATTGATGTTCGAACTTTTATTGACGAAAATCCTGAAAACTAATTTGGACTCGGCGGGGCAAACTATTTTTCTGGGGGAATGGAATTGCCCCGCCTCGGCTTTCTTCCCGCCCGCAGGAGGGGTTTGGGGAGGAATGCGGGCGAGTTTTTTTAATTTTTTATTGCACTACCGCAACTACATCAATCGTATAAGTAATTGTTTTTCCTCCGACCGTAATAGTCAAAATTTGTCCGGTTATGGGTGCAGTGCTATTAAAACCAGAAACATCAACAGCTGTAATGGTTTCTACTTTTGTTGAGGCATCACTATAAGTTCCAGTAACTACTAAATCGGTAATATCTAATGCATCACCAACGGTGTAAGAAAGTTTAGTTGCGGGAGTGGTGATGGCGATGCTTTGTAATGTGACTGCAGGAGTAACAACTGGATCTGTACAAACATTATTTACGAGAGTTTGGGGAGTTATACAAGTTGGAATTATTGGTGCAGAAGTTCCACTACCAGAACCACTACTTGTTCCAGCGAGCAAAGATTTTAACTGATTTTCTGTTACGCAAGTAGATCCTAGGCAGAGAGTGTCTGTTTTAATATTATTTATATTTGCATTTTTCGCGGTGATTGTTGTGGCAAAAATGTTGCTTACCCCATTCCCCGCATCCGCCAGCCAGGTCGTAATCTTTGCAAACAAATTTTTAAAGAAAACGTTGACGAATGACTCCGAAGCAGAACTGGGTATTGGTGTGAAAGTGCCAGCGATACTTTCGAGGTTGAGGTTCAGGTCTTGGACTGATTTAACCAGGAGCGGAGTAAGTTTAGAATAATCAATCATCCATGGAGTTACTCCCGAGGTCAGTGTGTCGGTTCCATTGTCACCATTGGGAGTGACGGCTCCGGGATAGATGGTGTAGAGATTCTGGGCGATGAAGCCGGTCGTCTTCTGTTTGGTTGGGTCATTGATGAAATTGAAGTCGGAGACGTTGATTTTCATCAAGTCGGGGAGTCCGTAGGTAGTCGGAGTAATATTCTCCTTGATACGCTCGTCGGAAGTTAAATTGTAGGCAACGGAGCCGGCGGCATTCTGGGAGATGGAGCCGATGACGGTCAGGTCCGGACGCTTGAAAGTAATCATTTCTGAGGCGGCGACGCCGGTATTGTTGCCGGCGAGAATCAATAATCCGTTGTTCTGGGTAGTGCCTCCCAGAGTATTATCAATCTGGGCCGTATGAGTGCTGGTGGCAGGAGCGCCAGTAACATGGAGGATGTTGGCCGGCGCCGTCGTTCCGATGCCGATGTTGACGGTCGCTTGATCGGACTGCAATACTTGAGTGACGCCTTGCTTTTGAACTCCAGATGTATTTACAAGGTAATCCGTCATCGCCGCACGCTGAGTCGTGTCCGTAGCATTTACCCATGTCACCCATGTCTGCGCTGCTGGCATGTTATACGCCGCAGAATCTTGGAGGGAATAACTGACTGCAAGTCCAGAACCGATATCAGCGGTACCACTTGTACGATTATTGAGAAGTAGCACGACGGCCGGGGAGTTGACAAGAGAATCATTCGCTCTAATTTCAAGTTTCTTTTCCGGCGTTGTCGTCCCGATGCCGACGTTGCCAGCGATATTTACATTTCCTCCCAAGGTAGCCAGTCCGGTGCCAACATTAAAAGTATTGGTGCCGGTAACCGAAGTCGGACCATTCAAACTGATTGCTCCAGTTCCCGTACTGAAAGTATTTACGCCGGTTTGCGAAAAAGTATTATCCAGAGTCGTCGCGCCATGCAAGGTCAAAACTCCCGGCGTAGTCGCGGAACCGACGGTATTAATGGAAGATGCGCCGGAACCGAAAGTGTTTGTCGTCCCGATGGCAGTTGCCAAAGTCGTGTTTCCTGTAATTGTTACCGATCTTCCAACTACATCCAATAGATTTGTGGTGACTACTCCTGTCTGTCCATTTTGAATGTGGTCATAATAAGTATCAGTCCCGGCGTCTGTAAGTGTCCCGGGTGAACCGTAATTGTACATCAGCTTACTTAAAAAAGTTCTATTTGCACCAGCGTCAATTTGAATGCTAGAAAATTCCCCATTATCAAACGATGCGCGATTTGCTGTCGCGCCTACTTGTACTAATTTTAGGCTGTCAATGTTATCAAAAACTGCATCTGTGCCATTCACGAGTATGTCTTGATTTGTATTTCCTTCTAAGTCCATATCTGAAATGTGAATGCCTATCGCATTTGCCGTGACTTCAATTCCTCGCCCGTTACTCTCACTTGTTCCACCTATGACGGTTGAATATGATACACCCGCGAACTTGATGCCAGATCCACTAACTCCGTTGATGTCGGGAACTAGTATGGTAATCGTCGTACTTGAACCTATGCCCGTGTATGAGTCAATCAAGATGCCGTTTACGGGAACCGTTGAAAATGGCACCCCCGACGGCCCCATAGTAAAATGATCGATAACTCCAAGCACGCTGCCTTTAATTAAAAGTCCTGCACCACTAACATCTCGAACATAAACATTTCTAACATTGAGGTTATGCTGTCTTTGAAAATATATTCCATTAGTTGCGTTTGGGTTGCCTTTGATTTGAATGTTTTCTATAGTAGCTCGCACATAATCGCCAGAGCCAGCATTAAATTCAATCGCATTGCCAGTTCCTGTAAAATAAAGAACTGTGCCAGATTCTCCCCGATAGTGAACATTATTACCTCCGAAGGAAAGTGTTGTTGAATATTTGTAAGTACCGTGTGGAAAATAGAGTGTGCCTTGCGCTGCTCTAGCAGCGACTAAGGCAGAGTTTATTGCAGTGTAGTCGTCAGTTGAGCCGTCTCCAACTGCCCCATAAGCTTTTACGTTGAAAACTTGCCCACCCTTGTCTTGCAGTGCCGAACGAGTTGTACCATTTACTTCGAGTGTTGTTGCAGGCGCCATTGTTCCAATTCCAATATTCCCAGTATTAAAATAAATATCTGAACCAGTAGTTGTCCATTGAGAATTGTAGTTAGTAGTGCTTGAACCTCCACCACCCACATACCCCCAAACTAATGCACCCGCACCATTGGTATGTAAAACTTGACCAGGCAAACCATCAATATTTGGAAAAGTATATCTAGAAAAACCTGAGAGACCTTGTGCTCCTTGGAAACCACGAGGACCTCGTAATTTATTTTGTATGTTGGGTTGATTAATTAATCTTTGGAGGATAGAGAGGATAGTTGCATCACTGACTTTTGGAATATTTGAAGTTGAGTTGCCGATCACAACTACAGGAGAAGTAGTTTTTTGTACTGGTGCTGGCGTGGTGGGAGTAATAACTTGAATCGTTGTCGGTGTAAAAAAAATTTTGTAAAAAAAATCAGTTAAAGAAGTTATGGGATTAAAAGCGAGAGCAGGTGTTGCGTATGAAAAAACTATAACAATAAAAATAGGCAAAACAAAAACTTTTTGCAGAATTGAAAATGTATTTTTAGAGAGGGCTTTTAACTCTCTCTCTCGATTCGTACTCATAATTTTTATTCATGACTTCTTGATTAATATTATATTCTTAATACTTTATTATAACAATTACATATTAATATAGCAACGATTTTTTGATATAATCTATACATGTCTGACAAGTACCCCAAAATTAAGACACATTTTCCGGTAAGATTAGTAATATAATAGTCGATATATTAGTAACATTGCCAAAGAATATGCCTTCACCACATAATAAGATAAGTAAGGATTTAAGAAATCAAATCCTTGAACGAGTTAAAACATCAGGTAAATCAATTGCAGAGATATCAAATGAACACGGTATAGGTAAAACAACCATATATGAATGGCTAAGAGAAAGTACAGGAGAAGCACCACAAAGAGATATCATAAAGCTCACGAAAGAGAATAAGGAATTGAAACAAATCATTGGTGAGCTGACTGTGCAACTTGGTATTTCCCAAAAAAAGTGGTAGCGAAAAAACACAAGAAACTTTATGACATATTTGAAGTATCTAGGAGTTCGTTGTATTACAAAAGTGAGAAGTACAAAGAAGACTTGAAAGTAAAAGAAGAAATTGAAAAAGTCTGGAGTGGTTTTCCAAGCTATGGCCATAAGAGGTTAGCGATAGAACTAAAATTAAACAAAAAGAGAATACTGCGAGTAATGAAGAAATTCAATCTTAAACCATATAGAAGACACAGGAAGCCGTTTAAACGAAGTAATGCAAGCGTATATAACAAATACCTTAATCTTTTAGTCACAACACCATGCTCTAAAATCAATCAAATCTGGGGCAGTGCCTTCACATATCTTTGGTATAAAAATAGGTTCATATATATTGCAACTGTAATTGATATTTTCAATCGTGAAGTTGTTGGGGCATGCATATTAACCAATCATTCAAGTTCATTAACAATACAAGCTTTGATATCTGCTTTAATGAATCATTCAAAACTCGATATCATACATTCTGATCAAGGTAGTGAATACACGAGTGAAATATATATAAATTTTTGCACATCTTCCGGTATTAAAGTATCAATGTCTGAAAAAGGTTCTCCTTGGCAAAATGGTTACCAAGAAAGTTTTTATGACAAGTTTAAAATTGATCTGGGTGATCCAAACAGATTTGATAGTTTAGGAGAGCTGGTGTTTGAAATATATAGGACGATATATATCTACAATACTACGAGAATACACACGGCATTAAAAATGTCGCCAAGACAATTTGCTTTGAAAAATCAACTGCGTTAAAATATATATAATTGCCTGGAATCTTTGTCTTAAGAATGGGGTACCTTACACGAAGCGCCGACCCCATTTTGCATTCGGAAACCCTTTTTGAAAATTTGCGGTGCATATTAAACAAAGTTCGAATGTATTTTGCTGATAATCCCGACTCCGACTAATCGCACGCGCGGAGCGCGTGGTGGCTTGAAACCGAATCGTACGCTCG
>JBBTYN010000003.1:0-8378 GCA_038061755.1 Patescibacteria group bacterium
ACTGTGGCTAGAGTAAGAGCCGTAGCCCCTGTAGCATCTCCTGTGTGCGTAGCATTAGTTACCTTTGCTGTGTTTGCCGCCACACTTGAATTAGCAGATACTCTTGCTTCTGTATAATAAAGATTAGTTACCTCTGAAACCATTGCTGTTGTAATACCTCCAACTGTGCCTGTAAATGTCGGTGAAGCAAGGTTTGCTTTCAATGCTAAATCAGTATTGTCTGCGAGAGTTCCAGCTCTGTCTTGTAAGGTATAAATCCTATCTGCTGTGTTTGTATTTACGAAGTATCCGTCAAAAGTATTAGCCACATTTCTTAACTTCATTGTTGTATTTAGGAAAGTTTTGATACCAGAGTTTGTTTGAGCTGAAGCCAAAATCATATCACCAGTATTAGCATTTATCCAACTTGGAGCTAGTGTCGTTCCATTACTTTGTAATACTTGTCCTGCTGAACCATTTGCAAGCATTGTGGTTGTTCCTGCGGCTGATTGATAAGGGATTTGTCCGCCAAGTCCACCTGCTAAACTTATTGCTAGACTAGCAGTTCCTGTTACATTTCCTGTTAATCCTCCTGTAGCAGTAGCAGTTCCAAGAGCAATAGTCCCTCCCGTAAAAGTAAGCGTATCAGCAGTATGTGTTATGGCAATATCCGTTACTCCAGCACTTGCTTCAAAACTGATAGCACTAAGAGCTGAAAGAGATAGTTTTGTTTGAGGCGCAGTCGTCCCGATGCCAATGTTGCCATTATTCAAGAGAGTCATCGCCACAGTCGCTCCGTCTGTTCCCCCGATAAATTGATGGGCAATGCCTGTTAATGTGCCTATGCCTGTGGTGGATTTGTAAATTATATTTGAACCAACAGCCGTGCCACCGATAAATAATGGGGAAATAATAGATGTCCCAAAGTATCCCGTCCTAGGTCTCGTTGCGCCACTTGCTCCAATGTCTAAAGTGTTGTCAGTGAAAAAAAGATCGCCAGTAAGAGTTCCTCCAGCTAAAGTAAGAGCAGGCAAAACATCACAATTGGTTTGCGAAGGCAAACATTCTGGATTATTTGTTTCTCCTGGATTATAAGGAAGACCATCCCAAACAGCAAAAACTGTATTAGAAAAAAAGGAAAGAAAAATAATACAGATTAACAGGATTATTGTTTTTTTATTTAATTTGATTTTCATCTTTTTTAAAGTGATATATCCATTTAATTATACTATAATTAGAGTCAATTTGTTATTCCATGTCTTTAATTTTTTTAGTGATAACTTTCTCAGTAGAATCAATATCTTTCTGTAATTCTTCTACATTTACACGATCTACAGAATTCACTATTCCCCCCGCCCTATTGACTAAATCATTACGTAAAAAATTGAATGATTGATGTACGACATTTTCAGCTTCATCTAAATCTAACTTATTTTTTATAAGTTTATTAACGTATCTATTTTTTTTAAAACGAAAATAAATATGTGTTATTAAATCTAAAATCAAAATAATCATAATAATGATAAATAACCACATTTCCCAGGCAATATTAAAAATCATATTGCCTATTTTTACAATAATTGCATTTGATGCTTCACTATTAGTTTTATCCTCTTTTGTCATTGTGGCTATAACAGCATATGAATCAGGTTTTAATGAATTAGGAACTAAAATATTAAAATTACCATTTATATCTGCAACTCCAAGAACAAGTATCTTTATTCCCTCTTGAGAGACAAAGGTTATAAACACTTGAGCTTGTGGATAACCTGAAGAACCTACGATAGACGTCACGCCATCTTTTATACTAGCCATAATTTCCGGAGCCTTAGGAATAGGCAATGGTTGTAACACTTCTGGTACTGGTATTAATACTGGAGTTGGTATAGGGGTTGGGGTTATGGGAGTTACTGCTTTTTTAATATAAAATGTGGCACCAGTTAATTTATTTATAATGTCTGTTCCCAAGCCATCATTTTCCCGAACAATTCCACCAGTGAAAACAACAGAAGCTGTTCCTTGTTTCTTGGCTTTAAAAGTAATCGAAAGTATATTACCATTTTGCCCAACGAAACCCGGATCTGGAACTCCTCCATTAAAAGTTATTTTACCGGTACTATTTGAAAAACTTGGCTCCTCTACCCATAAATAAAAAATAGAGGAAATTTTATTCATAGAAAGAACTTCAAGCATATCTGCTGGAAACTGGATTATTCCTTCCGCATTATTAATTGACTTACTTAAAGTATTTACATTTATTTTAACAATAAAAGTGTTACCAACAAAAACATTTGAAGCGCTAGGCGAAATAGATAGAGTTGCGGCATGAGTTTCATATGGAACAAAAAAATATAATGCTAAAAAAACAATTAAAATTTTATTTTTCATTTTTTTTATTCCTAAATCTTATAAATAATCTTACTAAAATAAATATAATTAATAAAATAAATATAAGCGCCCCTGTGTATCTAGTAAGATAATTTATCTTCTCATTGGTAAAGATAGTCATTGGTCTTAACCATGGATTTATTTTTGTTCCTTTTCCATCATTTATAAAGACAGAAAAACTATCTTTAAAACTAAGCAAACTAACACCATCTTTTTTAACTAAGAAAATAATCCTTAAAATTTGTCCGTCTGTGCCATTAAAACCATCTGGGGACCCACCAACAAAACTTAATTCACCTATTTCATTATTAAAAACCGGCTCCTTAACCCAAAGAGAGAGCAAGGAATCATTTATTTTTACTTCCTTTATTTCTAATTTATCTTTATCGTAAATAATTGTCCCATCTATAACATTTATCATTTCCGTCGAGGAAATTTTTAGATCTGCTGAAAATGTGTCGCCTTTTGCTATTTCTTTCAAATCTTTTTGAAAATAAATTTCAGTAGAAGCATGGGAAATTGACGCAAATAAAAAGAAAACTGAAAAAGACATGAAAATCACAAATAAAATTTTTATTCTTTTGTTTATTTTTTGTATCATATAGTTCTTCTCCCCCACTGTGAGAGCATAATGGAAAATTCAATTGAATTGACCTTTTTATCTTTATTAATATCTACATAAGCATTGCTAAATGGGAAATTCTTTTTCCAAAAATAAAGTAATATTGAAAAATCAACTGAATCTACTACATGGTCTCGATTGAAATCAGCTGTATCATAATAGGTTTTATTTATTGATGGTATTATTCCTACCCCTCCACCTCCACCGCCTCCACTAGCAGCAACAGCAGTAAATACTTGGGAAGCAACAGAAAAATTATCTCCAAAAGTTACTTTTAATTTAAAATAATAAGTTCCCGCATTTGGTACTGTGGCAATTTTGTCTGTTGTCCAACTTTCTCCAGATACAATTAATTTTGCTGCTGCAGAATAAAAAATGTCATCACCACCGCCACAAGAATTATCTATATCAGAAACAACACACCATTCATATTGATATTCTGTGTCAACTAACCCTTCATTTGTTATCGTGATATTTGCAGAAACTGAAGGAACAATATTGTCTGTAATTAAATTTATTAAAACTTGTGCTGGGGATTTACATTTAAAATTTGTAACAACCTCACAATTAACACAATCAAAATTTAATCTTCCAGCCTTAGTGCCTACTCCATCTGTCATTCCTGTAAACCTTCCGTTTCCATCGATAATACCTCCAGAAAAATCCAGCCAGCCAAGTGTCTTTGACCAAGCCTTCCCCGACAGTCTTCCTAAGTCTCCAACACATTGATTTCCAACACCACTACCACTAGGAGATAAATTAATCCATCCATATTCCCTACTCCAGACATAACCAGTTAATTCTGTAGATGTTATCTTGACACCACAATTATCACAATTGAAATTAACCCATCCTAGATTTTCACCATAAACATATTGTTTAGGTGGAATGATTATCCCATAACTAGCGAGTGAAACAGAAAAAACTAAAAAAAAGGCAAGGGCAAAAAGTCCCGAAATGAGTAATTTTCCTATAAGTATCTCGCCAAAGAAACATGCAGGCTTAAAAGTATTTTTTTCTTTCATTCTTTTCTTGTTGAGACCTTTATATTATATCAATATAACCCCAATTATAAAAGAAATTTAAAAAGAAATATGGGGATAAGTACTTACCTTAAATACCTCTTTAAAAATTCTTCTTTAAACTCAAAAAAGTATCATTAATTATGTTTTGTCGAATTTTTTTAACTAAGTTGACTATAAAATACAAATTATGAGTTGAAGCTAAAGTACCGGCAAGCATTTCTTTACCATGAAAAAGATGAGCGATATATGCCTTTGTATAATTCTTACAGGTATAACATTCACAATCTTTTTCAATAGGAGAAAAATCATTTCTATATTTTGTATTCATTATAATTATTTTCCCTTTTTTTGTATAAATTGTTCCATTTCTTCCAAGTCGCGTTGGGGCAACACAATCAAAAAGATCTACTCCGTTTTCAATGCCCATAAATAAATCTTCCGGTTCACCAATACCTAGCAAGTGGCGAGGTTTTTCTTCTGGCAAAATTTCATTTACCCATCTTACAGCAGTAAACATATCCTCTTTCGCAAAACTTCCACCAATACCAAAACCATCAAAATCCAAACTACTAATAAATTTCGCAGATTTCTTGCGAAGCTTTTCATCTCGCCCGCCTTGTACTATTCCAAATAATGCCGGAGAAGAGGAAAAAGTTCTATTGTGGGGTGTCTCGCAGGCGGACGCGCCGAGAGGCAGTACTCCGTCAGCAGACGGAGACAGCGACCCCGCAAGAGAAGCTTTTTCCTCTTCTCCTAATTTTTTATGTTCTCTCAAGCTCCTCTCTGCCCAACGATGCGTCCGTTCCAAAGCTTCTTCTTGATATTTTAAATCTTCACTAGGCGAAGTACATTCATCAAAAGCAAAAATTATATCTGCCCCCAAATTGTGTTGAATTTGGATTGATTTTTCTGGAGTAATGTAGTGGATACTGCCATCCAAATGCGACTTGAAAGAAACTCCATTTTGACCAATCTTTGCCAAACGTGGCGCATCACTATCATCAAAACGTTCAGGAATCAATAAAGATGGGTCAGTAATTTTTAAGAGTTTAGAGATATCCTTTCCATAAGCAGCACCCAAAGAAAATACTTGAAAACCACCCGAGTCTGTCATTGTCGGACCCTTCCAATTCATAAACTTTCCTATTCCACCCGCATCGCGAACAATTTCATCTCCAGGTTGCAAATATAAATGATAAGTATTTCCAAGCACCACTTCCACACCAGCCTCCTTCACCTGTTCTGGATTTAAAGATTTAATAGTAGCCTTAGTCCCGACAGCCACAAAAGCCGGAGTCTGTATTTTCCCATGCAGAATTTGCAATACTCCAGCCCGTCCTAAACTGCCCTTTAATTTTTTTTCTATTTTAAATTTCATTATTTTGTAAATGTTGTGTAATTTGACACCTGTGGATAACTTTGACTTTACGAACGCTTGTATGATACACTTTTAATACAAAGAATTATTAATTGAACTGTTACCGGATGGTGGCGTGGCTGGGACAACCAGCATAGATTAATAATCCGGAAAAAGCCCCTTGTGGGCTTTTTCTTTTACTTAAATTCCCATTCATCATTAATTTTTCTTTTAATAATATCCCTGTAAATTTCTGCATCAGTTTTTAGTCCATTTTTATATTCAAAATATCTTCTTTCGCTACCTGCAACCATATCAGCAAGCTGAATTAAAACATTTTCTTTCGAATCAGCAAAACGCAAATTTTGTATTATTTTCTTATCACAAGAATTCAAATTTTTTCTTAAATAAACAGCAAAATTCCTTTTAAAAATTCTATCACCACTTCCATCAATTTTTATTTTTGCATTTAAAATAGTATTATTACTGTGTTTTAATAACATTTTAATAACATAACTATAAAATGAATTTTTGTTATGTTTTAATTCGTCACTTTTTATTTTCTTTTTATTAATAATTAAATATCGGATCTTGAAATTAAAAGGTTTAACCGTTTCCAAAAATTTTTCTCTAATTTTTCTCTTAGAATTATTAAATTTGAATTCAAAATTATCAGGAAATTTTTCTTTTCTTCTCATCTCTTTTATTGCAACAGCAGTTTTTTCTGCTTCAAGAAAATCATTAAATATAACAGCGGAAATTATAAAATAAACACTTGATCCTTTTTCAAATTTAAATCCAGCATCACCTGATTCATCAATAAAAACTAAAGATTGTTGCAAAGATTCTTTTTTCATGAATTATTTAATAAAAGGTATTTTTAAAAGTAACCTATTTTTTTCTCTTTCTAATGGAGCAATGTTTTCATCTTTAGCTTTTTTAAGTTCTTCTATTTGTCCATTTATTATTGCTTCAGGAATACCTCTTCCTTATCCTCGTTTATTATTTTTATTCTCTTCAAAATTTCTATTCAATTTTTCGATTTTTCCATCGAGAATCCTTATTCTACAGTAAAAATAACCTAAAACAACAATGCCCAAAACAACACTAAACTTAATAATTAAATCTAAAATTTTATTAATAAAATCAATCATAAATTTACTACTGCTCCACTTCCACAAACTTAAGCTCTTGGATATTCACTGGACTCGTAAGTAATGCTTTTATAAAAGGATCACGTGGGTCAGAAATTATTGTAACAACCTCAGCCAAAACATATGGATTAATGCCAGGCATTACAACTTGATCTCCTTTTTGTAAAATAAAATCTCTAGGCAAAATCATTTCAAAATTTCCCCCACCTCGTCCGACTAATTCCACAAAAACATCTTTTCCAGCCTCACCAGTAAGGCTATGGCCGAAGGAAATAATTGCTTGTGTCTTCTCTCCCGCATTTGAAAACAAAATTACTTTTGAAGAATTATCATAAACAGTATCCACTCGCCCAATTGGTATATTCCCGAAAGCAAAAACTGTATTTTCTGTTTTTATCCCATGTACCGTACCAACATCAATGACCAAAGTGTCATATACGCTTTGATTTGACTTAACTAAAATAGCTGCCAACATCATCTTGGTTTTTTCGTTTTTTCTGCTCAAAATTTCTTTTAGACTGGCATTCTCGGCTACAACAGAATCATAATTTGAGTTTCGCGCATTATTAAATGCTACATCTTCTTGTAATTTTTGATTTTGAAGAAAAAGAGAACTTTTAGAAATAAAATATGAACCAAGGCTTTTAAATTTTTCACCAACATTACGCCCTACAACTAAAACAGGACGAAAAATTCCTTGACCAATATAAGAAAAAATATTAAAAATACTAGAACTAAAATAAAATAAAATTATCAAAGCAATAATGCCAAGTACAATTTTAAAAATCTTTCTTCTTTGTATTTTTTTATCTAGGAGGTAGCTCATCTTGATTACTAATCAAAATATCTTTATAAAGTGAGATATCGTCTAAAATTACTCCTGTACCACGAGCAACAGCTGAAAGTGGATCTTCTACAACATAAACTGGAATTTTAAGAACTTTTTGTAAAAGTTGATCAAGTCCAGAAATTAAAGCTCCACCACCAGATAAAGTAATTCCACGATGCATTATATCAGATAAAATTTCAGGTGGAGTTGATTCAAGCATATCTTTTATTCCCTCTACTAAACCCTTAATTGATAAAGAAATTGCTTCACGAATATCAGAATCTGTAACTACTACTTCACGTGGAAGCCCAGTCAAAAGATCTCGCCCATGAACTTCTGTTTCCATATACTCTCCTCCTATCACTGAACCAATGGAAATTTTTACCATTTCAGCAGTCCTTTCTCCAATCAAAATTTTAAATTCATCACGCATATAAGAAATAATGTCATTGTTTAATCTATCACCGGCAATTTTTAAATTTTTTGACTTTACAATTCCTCCCAAAGAAATAACTGCAATATCGGTCGTCCCACCGCCGATGTCTATAATCATAGAACCAATGGGATCTCTAATCGGAAGTCTTATACCAATAGCGGCCGCCATTGGTTCTTCTACTAAAAAAACTTCCCTCGCTCCAGCGCTCCTAGCAGCATCATATACAGCCCGTGTCTCAACATTAGTCGTGCCAGATGGCACACCCACCAAGACTCTCGGTCGAGCTAATTTTTTAGACATTTTGTCTGCTTTATTTATTAAATATGAAAGCATTTCTTCAGTAATTTCAAAATCAGAAATAACTCCATCAACAAGCGGACGAATAGCTTTGATATGCCCCGGAGTACGCCCAAGCATTTCTTTCGCTTGCGCGCCCACCGCCAAAATTTGATTAGTTTTAATATTGAGAGCTACGACAGACGGTTCATTTATTACAATCCCATGACCTTTTAAATAAACTAAGGTATTAGAAGTACCTAGGTCTATCCCTATATCATTAGAAATTAATTTGTAAAATTTGTCGAACAT
>JBBTYN010000003.1:8478-24201 GCA_038061755.1 Patescibacteria group bacterium
TACCTAGGTCTATCCCTATATCATTAGAAATTAATTTGTAAAATTTGTCGAACATAATTTTAATAATTCATTTATAGAAATAATTTTACCTTTATCTTCAATACGCTTTTTTATTTCAATTCCGTCTTCTTTAAGGCTACGAGCGGAAACAACTGCCCGCAAAGGTATTCCTAATAAGTCTGCATCAGAAAATTTTTCTCCGGCAGATACATCTATACGGTCATCAAACAAAACCTCAACACCAGCTTTTAGCAAACTTTCATAAACCTTTACAGCTTCTTTAAAGACAGTCTCATCTTCCCCCAAGCTAAGTAAGTGGACAGCAAAAGGCGTAATAGATTCAGGCCAAACTATGCCCTTGTCATCAGACAAGACTTCCACTACTGTCCCCATTAAGCGTCCTAGCCCAATACCATAACTGCCCATTACTACTAATTTATCTTCACCATTTTCATTTTTATATTTTAGATCAAAAGGCGCCGAAAATTTCGTTCCTAATGAAAAAATATTTCCTACCTCAACTGCTCTTTTTTCAACTAAATTTTCTTTGTTCAACTTAAGTTCAGTGATAATTTCGTCATTATAAACTTCTTTATTTATAGCAATACCAGAATTTTCATCTAAATAAACAGTATCTTCTCCGACTGAGGTTATTGTTTGAAATTCATGGGAAAATTTTGAAAAACTACCACCAGAAGCAAAAGTTAAATAAGTTAAGTGCCCAATTCCAGCTCTTTTGAAAATATTTTGATAGGCTAATTTTACTTTTTCATAAAAAATACGATGCTCTTCTTCATTCTTAGAAAAGGAATAAAGTGCCTTCCAATAAAACTCTCTACCTCTAATGATACCAGATTTGCTCCTAGTTTCATTTCTAAAAATATTTTTAAAATCATATGGATAAATCGGCAAATCTTTATAAGAACTTACATATTGCTTTAAAATATTTGAATAAGCCTCTTCGTTGGTAAATGATAAGCCAATTTCTCCTCCATTTTTTAATTTTGTTTTAAACCAATTATCTACAACTTCATCACTCCATCTGTTTGATTTCTCCCACACTTCTTTGTTTTGAAACACAGAAGTCTTCATCTCAATCCCACCGATTTGGTCCATTTCTTCTCTAATGATATTTTCTATTTTTTTTAATACTCGTAAACCTAAAGGCAAATAAGTATAAACACCCGCCATTTCTTTGTGTATAAAACCAGCGCGAATTAAGAGCTCAGCATTCTTTGATGTCTCATCTGCTGGTGCCTCCTTTCTTGTTTTGGTAAAAAGTTTAGATTGCCTCATAGCATTAGTCATAATGTTCATCTTACCCGAAAAAAGTCCTTTGGTCAAAGTTTACCTGCCTATAAAACACGGTTGCAAAAAACAATTCTTTCTGCTATATTGTTCATATGCAAAAAGTAGAAAACAAGAAAGAGCTTGATACAATAATAGAAAAGATGTTTAAGGCTGGAGCACATTATGGCTATAGTAAAACTCGAAGACATCCTTCTGTCTCAAAATATATATACACCACAAAAAATAAAGGGGATATAATCAATCTTGAAAAAACAAGCGCGCTTTTAAATAATGCAGTAGAATTTATAAAAAATTTAGGAGCTAAAAATAAAGTTGTTCTTTTTGTTGGCACTAAACCTGAAGCCAAAGTTGTGATAAAAGATGTTGCCGAAATATTAAATATGCCTTATGTGACAGAAAGATGGATCGGGGGAACTCTCTCTAATTTTACAGAAATCAAAAAAAGAATTATTGAATTGGAAAATTATCAAAAAGATAGTATCGAAGGTGGACTTGATAAATATACCAAAAAAGAACGAGTAGTAATGGCAAAAAAAATGGAAAAACTTGCAAGATATTACACTGGTTTATTAGGATTAAAAAAAGCTCCAGACGCGCTGTTTATCATAGACGCAAGAAGTGAACACATAGCAAATACAGAAGCTAGAAAATCTGGTGTTAAAATAATCTCTTTGGTAAATTCTGATTCAAATATAAAAGGAATTGACTACCCTATAATCGCAAATGACTCAGGAATACCATCTATTAAATTTTTTACTAATGCCATTGCAAATGCTTATAAAGAAGGACGAGAATCTGCCCCAGTAGATAACTCTGTGCATCCAAAAACTGAAAAGACCCCACACCAGAGCAAGCTCGGTATGGGGCAAGAATCATAAATAATAATATGTCTACTCAAATCACTACAGAGCAAGTAAAAGAGCTCAGAGACGCCACGGGTATTTCAGTAATGCAATGCAAGCGCGCTCTTGAAGAAGCCGAAGGTGATATGAAAAAAGCCCTCGCCATATTAAAAAAAACTAGCTCGGATATTGCTCTCAAGAAAGCAGATAGGTCTTTAAATAGTGGTTCAGTCACCATAAAGAACGAAGGTAATAAAGCCGTTCTCGTCGGACTACTTTGCGAGACTGATTTCGTCGCTAAAAACGAAGACTTTACTTCCCTACTTGAAAAAATAGCAGCGCTAGCCTTGAAAGATGGAATAGAAAAGATGAAAAGTGGTGTAAAAGAAATGATTGACCAAATAATTCAAAAAACTGGAGAGAATATTCAATTAGGAGATGTATATGAAGTAAAAGGAAATGTTTTGGGAAGTTATGTACATAACAATAAAACAGGTGTCATTGTTTCGTTAGAAGGAGGAAATGTGGAACTTGCAAAAGATATAGCTATGCATATAACTGCAATGAAACCAGAATATATTACGGGTGCAGAAATAACTGATGATGCTAAAAAAACGATGCAGGAAATTTTTGAAAAAGAAATTGCTAATGTTGATAAACCTACAGAAATTAAGAAAAAGATATTGGATGGAAAAATGGCAAACTATTTCAAAGAAAAAACTTTGACAAATCAAGCATTTATAAAAGATGGGGAGATGACAGTGGGCAAGCTTTTAGAAAAAGCCGGAGCAAAAATCAAAGAAGTAAAAATTTATTCAATCTAATTTAAAATAAAAAAATGTATTTTCCTTTAATTTTGTTTTTTGGATCACTTTTTGGAATAATTTTTATGATATGGAGAAAGTTGTTAATGCTCCAAAATGGACAAATATTGAACAAAGAAGAAACTCTTCTAGAAACAGCATATTTAGAAGAGTTAAAACATCTCACCATTAAAAACATAAAAAGACATGGTTATACAGGACTCGTAACAATTATTAGGTTATACATTAAATCTTCTAATTTTATAAAAAATAAAAATAAACAAATAAAAATTAAAATAAAAGATAAATTAAGTAAACATTCAAGTCGCCTCAACGGCGACTTGCCAAAGAGTCAGGAAATTCCCAAATTCCTAAAAATTATTTCAGAATATAAGCAAAAAATTAGAGAGATAAAACACAAAATTAGAGAGGAAGAGGAAAGAAATTTTTAAGAAAAAACAAAATTGAGCCGGCACGAGGGATCGAACCCCGGACATCTTCTTTACAAAAGAAGTGCTCTGCCAACTGAGCTATGCCGGCTTACTACCTTTTAAGATAGCATATATTCTCCCAAAATCAAAATACTATTTTTAAAAAAAATTGATTTATGGAAAAAAGGAAAAATAAGTGGTGGAGTTGGAATAACTGCAAGAAATTTGGCAGCTTGGCTTAGGAAATATTTGATTGAAAAAAATAACAACAAATGCTCTGTTTGTGGATGGAATAAAAAACATCCCCTAACAGGTGTAATACCGCTTGAAGTGGATCATATAGATGGAGATTCTGAAAATAATCTAGAAAGTAACTTAAGATTATTGTGTCCGAATTGCCATGCGCTCACTCCTTTTTATAAAAATATGAATAAAGGAAAAGGTAGAAAATGGAGAATGAAAAAATATATCAAAAATTAAAAGACACTCCAGAATTTAATTCTATTCTCTTATATCGTCTATAATGGTTTTTTCCGCCGCCTCTATGTCTTTTTTAAATTGATTTATGAATACGCGCTCTTCGCTCGTAAGCGGTTGTTGCGCTTTTATCTTTTTCAATATTTTAAACTGTTCTTCCATATCTTCATCTAAAATGTTGAAGCTTTTTGTTACCAATGCTTTGGTGTGAACCAGCCGCCTTCGCATATTTTCCCGATAATGCAAGATGCGGTACCAGCCCCAGATTAGTAGCAATATGAAAAGTATCAAAAGCCCGATTATCGGTATCATCATTGATAATGCATTCATAATATTAGTTGAAATAGATATTATTTTGGTGGAGACGGAAATTTTAATCGGCAATGATTTTTCACTTTCAGTCCCGCTTCCGGTGCGGGCTTGAGCCGTAATTATGTAAATTCCAGCTATGGCTCTATTGTCCGAAACATAGGTAAATAGACCCTTATCATTTGATTTAATTATTACTATATCGTTGACAGCATCAGCCCCGTCCGGGAGAATTCTGTTTGAATTAATTATGATATCAATATTGGGGTCCGCCAAGCCTTTTACTACGATATATTCATTTTTTTTTACATCTTTTGAATAATCGGTTAATGTCGGAACAAGAATGCTATTAACGGAGAAAGAAGCGCTGTCAGATATAGTCTCATCGTCAATAGTAGTCATAGATGCCTTTATGTTATGTGTTCCTTTCGGCAACGGAGGGGTTGTAAAAATTCCGGAATCTTGATTCTCCCATGGGTACTCCAAATCGTCTATTTCTATCTTGTAAGAAGATTTGGATTTTTTCCCGACGCTGGTAAGCAGAAATTTTGCAAAAGAATCCAATTCATTTTTTTTCTTTAATTCTTCTATTTGGATACTCGGGACGGGAACTGCTTTATTTGTATTTTCTGCCACTAAAGCGACTATTTTTTCCGCCGCTTTGCTTATAGTGAAATTCGCCTGGCCTATGTTTTTTAAAATATTTGTCCCCTGTCCGTCGTTGGCAAGCACCGAAGAGCTTGCAAATTTAATACTGGCATTTCCCGCAGCCCTGGCCTTAAAAGATAAAGTTGCAATTGTGCCGTTTGACCCGGTATAACCGTTCAATATCACGCCTTCCATATCTGCGGTGCCGTTCGCATTTGAATATGACGGTTCTACTGCCCATAGACTAACGAGAGAGTTTGATTTTGATATTGAATTTAGAGTCAATGAATCTTTTGAAAAAGAAATCGCGCCGGAAACCGCATTGGCGGATTGGTCCGGGCTGGATAAAATTACTCGCACGCTAAAAACATCGCCCACTTTGTATGAGCCGGAAGAGGGTGAAAAATTAAGAGTGGCGGCAAAAGCTGTTTAAGTAAAAGATAATAAAGAAAAAAGAAAGAGGTAAGATAAAAATTGTTTAATAAATTTTCTCATATACAAACAACAATACTATAATAATTATACCTTATATAAATGCAAATATCTACGATAGAAATACACAAGTACCAGAATAATCGCAATTATGCAAAATACCGTTATTAAATAGGGTGAAATCAAAATCGATTCTCTAACGTTATTTCTCATGTCGTAAGCGCGCACGACTATATAGTAAAAAGGATTTTGGTGCCTTAATAGGTATGGACTTTCCCCTTTCGCGCAATTAAAGAATTCACATACTTTAAAATAATCCACCCCGCTCTCTTTATCCGTCGTGCTGAACACGATGAACCATTTACCGTCATACATGGATGGATATTTGGTGCGAATGGTCACAAATTTTTCCGGAGATATTGTGTCTTTTGTTTCTATGGGGGTAGTTGTGTCATTATTTAGTTCCGTTATTTTAATGTTCGTGTTTATAATTTTTGCGGGTATTATTGTCCCTTTTCCGTCATTTAAGAATAAATTTGCATTATTTAATGCCAAAACCGTGTCCCCGGCATTTTTGGTTTTAAAGATAACTTTAAATACCTCGCCGCCGGAAGAAAAAATACCTCCAGGAGTTATGCCGGAAAAATGAATTGTTCCCGGAGTTTTAAGTTCCGGCTTTTCCACCCAAAAACTTATAAAAGAGGCGCCGAGATTTATCGCTTCGGCCTGAATAAAATTATTATCGTAATTTAAATCTCCCGCGAGGGTGTTTATAGAATCTCCTTCGGTATTTAAAGAAACCGTTAAAGTAAAATCTTCACCTGTTTGCAAAATATTTTTCCCAACATTCAAATCCAAACTTGCCGCCAGGGCATTATGGCTAAAAAAGAATATCGCTATAAATAAAATAATTAATTTAATTGTGGAATTTTTTTTCATATATTTACCCCGTCCAATAATAAGCCATAATGCTGAAATCAATCAAATTAATTTTGCCGTCGTTATTCAAATCAATTTTCACCGGTGGGTTTGGCTTGTTATACCAAAATGTGGTAATAGAAAAATCAATCAGATTAACCTTACCATCGCCATTTAAATCGCTCTTCGTGGAAACAATGGCTTTTTTTTCTCGCACAACGTTTTTATCGTCCACCGTAAAATTAACTATCGGGCTGAAAGTACTCACTAATTGATTGCCGATAGAAGCTTTGGATTTGGTTGTATGCGCACCGTAATCTAAAAACGTCGTGTCAAAATAATTTAAATAGACACCATTTTTATCGGAAATTGTTTTTGCAAAAAATTCTTCCGTAGAATTAACCGAGATGACAATATCCGCGTCCGGAGCAGCCTGTCCGAAAATTGCAATATTTTCTCCTTTTTTAACTTCACTTTTATCTGTCGCGATGGTGGGCGCGAGAAAAATCCCTGTTATATTAGTAGTCGCTCCAGCAGTCACGCTAACCGGAAAGGTTAATAATCCGGACCGGCGGCCATCTTTATCTTCACTGTATACAGAAAAAATATAATTACCGGCCGAGAGGTTGGTGACGGAGGTTTGGAAATTCGCATCCGTGCCGGCTGCCACCGTCGTCACAATTTGCGCATCTTTTAAAATAGTGACGACGCTTTTGGGATAAGCTTTACCAAAAAAATTAACCGTTGTATTTGAAGTCGGTGGTGGAGATCCACCACCTCCTCCGCCTCCTCCGCCACCGGAAGTGCAAGCTAAAGTATTAAAAGTACAACTGGCGGTACAACTTAAAGTGCCGCCAGAAAAACCTTGAGTTGAACAGTTTTTGCTATTCAAATTAGAACCATCGCATTCCTCTCCGCTCTCAATAATACCATCACCGCAACCGGGGACAATGGCATTTATTTGCACATCACCGAATGTGGCAAAAACCGGTTGAGGCAGTCCCCAGATAAATATTTGAAAAATTAAAAGTAAAGTAAGTAAAACATTCATTCATTTTTGTTGTCTGGCTTGCGTGATAATATAATGATTATATTTTTTGAGTCCCATTCTCCCCAAAAATCCAAACACTGCCAAGATAATGAAAATTATAAGAAGCAACTGCCATGGAATAATAAAGAAATTGTAACTGGCGTTGGCAGTTTGATTTGTCGCGCCCCAAACAAGATTCATCCTGGCGGTATACCAGCCAAAATGGAAATCGCTCCATTGCGTTTTAACAGCGGACCAAAATCCGTCTTCGGGAATCTCTAAGGGAGCCCAAATTACTTCAAATTTTCTGGCGCTGCCGGGCAAGACGCTTCCTTCATTTTTATTTGCCGAAAGAACCGTTGTGGTGAAACCAAAACTGTTTTTTATCTTAACCTCTCCCAATGGCACGACGCGATTGCCGCCGATGTTATTGAAACGGTAGTTAAGAGTTATCGGCAGCGAGCTAAAAAATCTCTGCTTTTCTTTTCCGCCAAAATCCAAAAGTCCTCCGCCTTCTTTTACCTCGCCGGAAACTTTTAATAAGATGAGGACGCCTAATCTTCCTCCGATTGCGACTTGACCGCCTCCTATCGCATCGGGCGGAGTCATCCCCCATAAAATAGCGGCAAAATGCCCGCCTGGTTCGGCATTTTTGGGTATAATAATGCTAAAAGGAATAGTTTTAGTTTCTTTTGGTTTTAGGGTGACTTGTTCCTGTGTTTTAATCCAAGTCGCTAATCCAACTCTCTCTGGAAGGAAAAACGGCGCGCCACTTTCGCCTCGTGATTCAAAATTCTCAACAGAAGAATAAAGAGTTTCGGTATTGTTCTGCTCATTAAAGAGGGTAAACTCATTCTGCAGGGTCTGGCCCGGGTCGCCGGATAGTTCCATCTTCACCGGCGAAATGGTTAAAGCAAAAACAGAAGAAGTAAAAACTACTCCGAATAACAAAATTAAAATCAGTAAAAAATAATAATGCTTTTTAAAAGTAGTTGTCATAATTTCAAACTCAAGATTCTAAACTCTAAAAAGTCGCGGTGGCTGTATAAGTCAAGGTGGTGGTGTAGCTTCCAGCCGCGGTTGCTCCCGCGATGTTGGTGATGTAAGCAACAGTAAAAACGGAACTGTTTATTCCAGCCGTGGAACTGGCAATCGTTTCCCCGGTTACAAACCGAAAATTGTTGGCGGTGGCGTAACCGGTCGCGGCGACTCCAATCGGCGCCGAACCGCTCGCGGCCGCACCGACAGCCGGAGTAGTGTTCGCGACCAGGTTAATCCCAAACTGCGCGGTGCCTGCCGTTGAGGTACAGCCCGTCGCGCAGGCGGCAATAGTATTGCTACCGGAAGTCAGAGTGGTTCCTGTAACAGTTACGGCCATTCCCGAAGCCGCGTTCGTGGCCACGGTGAATGTGTGCGAACCTGAAACCACCGCGCTTGAGGATAAAGTTCCTAAGGCCAGCGAAGTCGCGCCCAAGCTAAAACTGATAGATTGACCTACGGTACCAGAAACCGATACGGTATTAGCGACAATATTTACGGTAATCGTTCCGGTATCGCCGAATGTGCCTCCGATGGTAATGCCGTAGCTGGCGGCCGTCGGGTTGGTAATTTGATTCGTACCCCCCGTAGTGTTGGTACCTATCTTCAAACGAAGACAATTGCCGGCCGTGGAAGTGCCGGTACCGGAAGTGATGGTTAAAACTTGCCCAGATACAGCCGCACCCCAAGTTGTGGTAGCGGCTGTAGCGGCCAAAGTTTGTTCAGTATATGTAGCGCTTGAACATGTGCTAGTGCTACCTGTAGCGAAGTCTATATCTCCAAAAGCCACGGTACCCATATTAAAGCCAGCTGGAAATGTAATAGTTACGGTACCACCACCGGCGATGCCGGTTGGCGAGCCAAAAAGAATTGTGTGGTTCGCGACTACGCTCGGAGCGACAGTGCTAAGCGTGTCAGAGGCTGTGGTAATAGTGGCGGCATACGCCGTTTGCGCGAATGGCCCGACGAGTATCATGAACATTGCAATGATTAATCCTAAACTTGTAATTATATTTATTTTCTTCATATTTTATTTACTATTATAATTAAACTTTCGACTTTATTTTTTAGACCTTATAATAAAACAAAAAAACAATTAGCGATGACTAATTGGTTCGCAAGTTGAAACTTTTTCCAAATCTATCTGTGCAAGAGAGAGAGAGAGAGAGAGAGAGAATTTTTACGATATTTTTCATATTTTTACTACTAACCATTTAATTATAACATACTTTTTAAAAACTTATCCACAGTTTGATTTTACCATCAAAAGGTCCCCGTCGCAACATAAGTCAAAGTAGAGGTATAACTCCCGGCTTCGGTTGGTGGCGCAATGTTGGCGATGTATGAAATCGTGCACACAGTGCTGTTGATGGAGCCGGTAGAGCTTACAATCGTTTCGCCCGTCACAAATTTGTAGCTGTTGACAGTAGCGTAACCAGTTGCGGCCGCGGCAATCGGAACGGTACCTGAACATTCCGCGCCCACAGCCGGCGTTGTATTAAGTTTAGCGTTTATCCCAAACTGCTCTGTGCCAACGGAACTCGCGGCGGCCGTTGACATCGCGGTAATCGTGTTTGCGCCTGAAGTCAGGGTCGCGCCGGAATAAGTTACCGCTACTCCGTTTGCGGCATTGGTGCTCACATTCATAGTGTGTGATCCAGTGATCGTAGCCGCTGTTGACAGAGTTCCTAAATTCAAACTATTCGCGCCTAAGCTAAAGGTTAGAGACTGTGCCGCGCCGGTAGTAAAAGTATTGCAGGTTGAAGAATCCATAAAAACGCCACTTCCGTCCGGGTCTTTGGCTGACGCTTTCCACCAATACTGCGTGCTGGCGGAAAGGGCGGTCTGGGTCAAAAAACTTCCTTGGGTGCCGGAAGTGTAGCAAGCCGTCGGACTCGCGGTGCAGGTTGCGTTTGTGCTTGTCCAGCCGGTTGAACTTACTGCTTGATCATTAGTTTGCACAACCGTGGCGCAGGCGCTGTTGGAATAAATCGTTACCTTATAACTCAAATTGTCCACTGTGGTATCGGCGTCAATTGCGGTCATTAAAAATGTCGGGGTAACGGAAACACCTGTAGTAGCGTTTGCCGGAGAATCCTGCGAAGGAGCATTTGGAGGCTTGTTGTAAGTAAGAATCACATTACCGACAGCTCCAGCTCCACCCGTCATAGCAGTGCCTTCTCCCGAACCTCCGCCACCGCCGCTGTTGCCGCTAACAGGCGCTACTCCGTTGGCACTCTTCGCTCCGCCGTCGCCACCATGTCCTCCGCCCGTGGGAGTACTGGCGGTAGGATAAATTTCGGTACTCCATGCTTGGGGACCGCTAAACCCAACTGCGGCTGTACCGGCGGAAGAACCGCCATAGCCGCCAACACCAGTAGCGTTATTTTTTCCTATCTCTCCCTGACCCCCATCGAATTTAGTACCCCCCACTCCGGAAGCCGCCGCGCCACCCGCACCTCCTGCCGGCGGCGTACCAGTGGAGTTACAGCCGCCTACTCCTCCTTTTGCTAGAACAGTTGAAATATTGACAAACGAACTGTCTCCACCCGTTGTGCCACAGCCGCTAGTTCCGCCTGCTCCCGCTGCGCCTACAGTAACCGTGTAACTGTTTCCCGGAACAACCGTAATCGCTGTTTGCTTAGAATACGCGCCACCGCCACCGCCACCGCCACCATCTGTCGCTAGATTTTGTCCGCCGCCTCCGCCTCCACCGCCCCAAACTTCGGCGGTAACAGAAGTTACGCCCGTTGGCGCTGTCCAAGTGGTTGAGGCGGTGAAAGTATCCGTTGTGACCGCTTCCACTGTTTGAATCCCCGGCCAGCCGGAAAAAATCCATCCGGAAATCAAAACAACCACCAAGAAAAATTTTAACATTTTTGACAATTGTTTGACCATCCGATTCATTATACCTCAACTATTTATATTTTACATTATACCATAACAAAGACACCCCAAAACGAACTCACACAAGTAAGTATCTAGGTTTTTAAAGCTTGAATCCAAGAGACGGCTCAAAAATTAAGATTACTTTTTAATATCCCCAGCTGGCAATGCTTCTTGAAGCTTAAAAGAATCTTGAACACGAGCTTCGAGGTCTTCTAAACTATGGAAACCAGTCAACACTTCATCGTCAATAACTAATGCTGGAAGCTCTGTATCTTTTATTTTGTAAATTTGAAGCATAGAAGTAACAGCCGATAGATCAGTGCTGTAATCAAAAGAATACACACGAAGTTCAGGGTACTCCTCTCGAAGTGTTGAAAGCACTAAACTCTCTTGTCCGCACAAACTACAATTTGCTGCTGTAGTATAAAAATAAAGAATAAATGCAGATTTTGTTCCACACCTTGAAGAAATCTTTTTTGCTAATAAATAATCTTTAATTTGTAGTAGTGAATAATATTTCTTCAAATAAGATACCTCATCCGTAGCGCCTAAATTATTCTGACTCCATTCTAGTTTGTTACCAAGTTCTCCCAGCTCGCTTGAAAACACAGAATCAGAAATACTTTTACAGGAAAGCTCCGAGAGCAAAGAAAATTGAGTTTCTGAAGAAAGTATGTCAATTGCTATCTTATCTTGAATTGTTTTTAATTGATTAATTTTTTGATTACCAAAATAATTACTCAAATAAATAGCGGTTACAAAAAGTCCCACAGTAATAAAAAATACAATTAAATATTTTTTCCAATCAATGTTGTTATTCATACATTTTTATCTCCAAGCAGGCTTTCTTTGCAAAAGAGTATTATAAACAGCTTTCATGAGCCAAAACGGAGCAATAATAGTAAAAATTGGGAAAAAATAAAACATATCCATAGATAAACCCCATTTTCCTTCGGTCATTCTTCGCCCTAAAATCATTGCAAAAATTACCAAAAAATAAATAGAAAAAACCAAAAATATAAAAGATTGAATATTTATAAAAAATGGATCAAAAATAAAACTTTTTATCTTAAAACTAAAACCAACTATTTTTAATTGAACAATTTTTGAATATAAAAAATTTCCCAAATTATAAACTATTCTGCTAAAAAGATAGAATACAGAAAGAATAGAAATAACTCCCATAGGTAAAGTAAATACAGCAAAATTTCCATATTTTTTTCTAAACAAAATTTTCCGATAATCAATGGTGTTATTAATAAAACCATAAATCCAACGCAATCTTTGTTTATAAAGCTTTTTAGTTGTTCCAGGTGTATTTGTATAAACATATGCATCATTACAATGTTCAATTTTGTAGTTATTTTTCTGCATGCGATAAGCAATTTCCATATCTTCTGTATTATGACCATGACGATACCCCCCCAGATCATCAAATACTTTTTTCTTAAAAATTGTCATAGGCCCTGGTGTGACATTAATAGCTCCCAAGAAACAAAGCATTTTCTTAAAATAAACACCCATATTATATTCAGCTTTTTGCGCCTTTTTTATAATATTTTTTGAATTGGATATAATTACCGATGGAGCAACCGCCATGGCTTCAGAATCCTTTTCAAAATAACTCATAATACGAACAAGAGATTCAGGATCCGCAAATGAGTCAGCGTCTAGACCACCAAAAAAATCAGTGTCACAATGTTCGAGCCCCAAATTAAGCGCAGTAAATTTTCCTCCGTTTTCTTTATGAAAAACTTTTATATTAGGATAATCTTTGAACTTATTTATCACGTCCAACGTCTTGTCTGTAGATCCATCATCAATAAGAAATATTTTAAGTTTATCTTTGGGATAATTTAAATCAAGTAAAGAGTTTACTGTTTTTTCAACCGTATTTTCCTCATTCCAACAAGGTACAGTAATAGAAATAGCTGGGTAATTTTTTAGTTTAATTTTTCCATTTCTAATAACAATTTTTTTTCTATTTTCAATAAAAGTAACAAGAAAAAACACCTGCACATAAACAGACAAAAAGATCAAAATATAAAATATAAAATCAAAGGCTGAAATCATGTATTCTTCTAAAATTACATCTTTTCTTCTATTTTCTCTACTCCACAACAAGTAGCGTGCGCTTCCATATATTTCTTGCATCTGCAACCAAAAATCTTCATAACGGCTGCAATACCTACAAGAATATATATGATAGCCTCAAGGGTTGGCATAGAACCAAAAATTATATTAATAACATTCAAGTTAACACTCATCAACATTCCAATACCAACCAAACCCCAATTTAAACCTCCTATAATTAGTAAAACTTTACCAACCTTAGCACAAATACACATACCCCCACATTTTCCATTACACATATATTTTTCTTCGCCTCGCCGAAGTTTCAGCATAGGCAGGTTAATTAAATTAATAATATATTAATTATACTACTTTTGAGCAAAATATGCTACAATGGCATATTACAATTTATAATAAAAAATTATGGAAAATAATAGTCAAAAATCGATAATTAGCGCAATAATTATAGCAGGAGTTTTAATAGCCGGAGCAATTTTATTAAAAGGTAGCTCAGCACCTCAAAATCCAAAAACTACAACTGGAAATGGAATTCCAGTAACAACTGCAACACTGGCTCCTGTTGCAAAAAAAGATAGAATACTAGGAAACCCACAGGCAAAAGTTACCCTTATTATGTATGAGGATTTTCAGTGTCCTTTTTGTGCAGCAGTTACAGGAATAGAAATTAATTCGCCTTCCATGAAACCTGTAATGGATTACCTAAGAAAAAATGATCCTACGTGGACTCCTTTTATGCCTGAAATTATTAATAATTATGTAAAAAATGGAGAAGTATTGCTTGTATATAGAGACTTTACTTTCCTAGGTCCAGAATCAGTAAAAGCCTCAGAAGCTGCGAGATGCGCAGGAGACCAAGGAAAATTCTGGGAATATCATGATTATCTTTACTCCCATCATGGTGGAGAAAACAAAGGAAACTTTGCAGATCTTAAATTAAAATCTTTTGCGAAAGAACTTAACTTAGATAACTCTATTTTTGATAAATGTTTAGATAGTAATAAATACACGGAAGCAGTTAAAGATTCCAATAAAGAAGGATCTGCTGCTGGAGTTACTGGCACACCAAAAGGATTCATCTTAAAAGATGGAAAAATTGCAGGAACTATCAATGGAGCCGAACCATTAAGTACAGTAAAACCAAAAATCGACGCTGTGTTGAAATAATCTAATCAAAGTAGTTTTTCAAACGAGCGATTTTTTCATGCTGGCGAAGTTTTTCATGGACTTTCGCTTCGATTTGACGAATACGTTCACGGGTTACTCCAAACTCTTCCCCCACCCTCTCTAAAGTATGCTGAATACCATCAAGCAAGCCATAACGCATTTCTAAGATTCTACGCTCTTTTGGATTTAACTCTTCTAATACTTCGCGAATCTGATCAGAAAGAATTCGGCGAGAAGCTTCTTGATCTGGACGTAAAATTTTGTCATCTGGAATAAAATTCTCCAATGTTGATTTATCATCATCATCTCCAACAGGCTGTTCTAGTGATACTGTTTCCTGTGAGATGTTTTCAATAACATGAATTTTTTCAACTGGAATACCCATTTCAGTAGCGATCTCTTCTGCAAGTGGTTCCCTGCCTAAATCCTGACTAAGTCGACGATGAGTTTGTTTATATTTAGAAATTGTCTCTACCATATGCACTGGAATACGAATGGTTCTAGATTGATCAGCTAATGCTCGAGTAATAGACTGACGAATCCACCAAGTAGCATAAGTAGAAAATTTATATCCTTTAGTCCAATCAAATTTATCAACTGCTTTAAATAATCCAAGATTTCCTTCTTGAATCAAATCAAGCAAGGTTAAATTAGCGCTTCTACCTACATATTTTTTTGCAATAGAAACCACTAAGCGTAAATTAGCGCGCGCTAATAAATTTTTTGCTTCAATATCTCCACGCTCAATACGCTTAGCTAGATCTTTTTCATCACTCGCATGAATTAAAGGATATTGTCCTATTTCTTTTAAATACATTTGAATGGAATCATGCATCGTGCCTTTATTTAAATCTTTATCATTCAAGTCAATGTCTAAATTAAGCAAGTTTCCACCTTCTAATACATCGATAGAAGCTATTGCAAACTTTTCATAAAGCTCATCTAAAAACAAAAGATTGTTTTCTATATCAGGAAAAGTTTTTAATATCTCATCATAAGTAATAAACCCACGCTTCCTTCCTTTTTCTATAAGACTATTCGCTAAAACATCTAATTTTTTAGCCTTTTTCTCAGCAAAAGATAGTTTTTCGCCTTTTCGGCGGATCGCCGTTGAGGCGATTTTCTTTTTCTTAAATTTTTTAACTTTTTTTATTTTTTTCTTAAGCTTTTTTACTTTTTTTGCAGCTTTTTTTACTATCTTTTTTATCTTTTTCTTTTTCATATTGATTTTACGAAATCACGTCGCGCAATCGTCCATTAAAGCGCGACGCATGTTATTTCTTTAGACGACCATTTTTAATATCTTCTTTTCTTTTATTTATTTCATTTATTTCTTG
>JBBTYN010000003.1:24301-30409 GCA_038061755.1 Patescibacteria group bacterium
TTAGACGACCATTTTTAATATCTTCTTTTCTTTTATTTATTTCATTTATTTCTTGCAAAATCTTTTTTCCTGTTTCGTCATCTGATGCTTGTTTCAATTCCAACATTTTTCTACCGAATTCTTCATTTATATTTTCTTCTTCAAGATTGAGGAACATCTCTTCCACACTTTTTTCTAAATTTTCGTTATTAGGATAAAATACTTCTGCTTCAAAAATTAAATCTTCTTTTATATCTTTATATTTTTCAAAAGCTTCCACTAATTTTTCTAAAATTATCTTAAAATCCACCGTGGAGGTAGAGAGAGTTTGTTGCCATAAGGCGATACCCAAAAGTTTACGTTCTATATAATCTTTTCTAAAAATTCTTGGATTATTTTCAATATTTACAATACTTTCTTGATTATTTTCTAATTTACTATTTGCAATATCTTTAATATTATCTTCACTTATTCCTGATTTGTCTGATATGTAAGACAAAAAGTGAGCTCTCGTGATTGGATTTTTTATATGGTTTAAAACCGGGATAATATTTTTAGAAATTTCTAATTTTTTTGTTAAGGAATCGGCCTTTTCTGATTTAGGAATATATTTTTCAAATAAAAATTGAATGAGATACTTCGCTGCTTTAATAGCTTCTCTCCATGCATTTTCTCCTTGTTTTGAAATTAAATCTGCTGGATCCATATCTTTGGGCATCTCAATTGCTTTAACATTCATATCCAAATCAAGAGCAATTTTTGCTGCTCTCACTGAAGCAAAAAATCCTGCTTTATCGTAGTCAAACACAAATATAATATTATTCGATAGACGACTAATCATCCCAAAACTATTTAATTTTCGGCCATCAATAAAATCTTCTTGAGTTAACGAAGTTCCTGAAGTAGCAACAGTATTTTTATATCCCGCCTGATGAGATAAAATCAAATCAAATTGTCCTTCTACTACAATAGAAAAATCAAATTTTTTAATTGCAGATTTTGCCTTATCTATACCATAAAGTATCGTGCTTTTGCTAAAAATTGGAGTTTCTGGGCTATTTAAGTATTTAGCAGATTTTCCATCATCAATAAAGATTCTTCCCGAAAAAGCTACGATTCGGCCACTAGAATCAGAGATAGGAAATATTATTCGTCCACGAAATCTATCATACATTGCTTTACTTGCATTATCCGGCTTTTTGACAAGACCGGCACGCTCTATCACGCTGTCGGTAAAATTTTTGGACTTTAAATAATCATACAATTTACGCCAATCTAAAATAGCAAACCCTATTCTAAAATCTTTTATAGTTTTATCTTGTAAACCACGAGATTTTAAATATTCGAATACTTCCCTATTTTCTTTTAAATTGTTTTCAAAATATCTGGTGGCCTCTTCCATTACCCTATATATTTTTTCTTTTTCACTTTCAACTTCTTGAGCTTCCTTGCTATAAGCTTCAAGCGGAATTCCAGCTCTATCCGCCAAAAGTTTTAGTGAGCCCTTAAAATCAAGTCCTTCAAACTCTTCAACAAAAGTAAAAATATCTCCGGATGCTCCACAACCAAAACAATAGTAAGTACCCCTATCAGAAGAAATGAAAAAAGAAGGAGTTTTTTCATTATGAAATGGGCATTTTGCCTTCAAGTTTGAGCCTGCCTTTTCGAGCTTTATATAAGAAGAGACTACTTCTTCAATTGATAGCTTCTCCTTAATTTGTTGGACTGATGAATTCATAATTTTCTAATAACATTTCTACTAATAAAACATATTACTGTCAAACACCCGATGTTTGACAGTTTAATACACCTCCTGCTGGTAACATTTTTCGCAGTAAATTATTTCTTTTCGGTCAGGCGAATATGAAGTTTCAAATTCATTTTGACAAACTTCGTTTCCATGAGTATGTTGAGCAGTATTTTTATACAGATCATTCGTTGATGAATCACCTTTACATTGGCATGTTCGGTGCCAAAATTTAAGTGGATTGTGTTTTACAAATCTTTCAGCATGACGACAATTAGGACATTTATTTGGTAATGGTAGATTCATTTTCTGGTAAAATTGTAATTCAGAATCAGTAATCTTAAAAGCTAAAGTACATTGGTGATTGCACTGTTCTTTATATTCGCAACCAATTACTTTTCCAATTATATCTTCTAGTGTAGCAGATATAGAAATTGGAAGTTCTTTGGGATTTATTTCAATAATATAATTTCTGATTTCTGGTTCTTTCCATTTATACCCCTGACTTTCTGCTTCTCTTTGTGAGAGTGGTAAATATTCTTGAGCCACAGTTTCGTTATAGGCAAAAGGACTTAAATCTGGAGCGAAGTATTCTCCATAATAATATTCTTTCCCATTTGAATCTGTATAAGGCATTTTCTGCATATTTTCTATGATTTTTGGTACAAGTTCCTCATATTCCTCTTTTGTATATTGTTTATTTAATATACAATACTGCTTTTTTCTTAAACCAACACAACCAAAAAGATGATCAGAATTTTCACAGGTATCCATGTAAGTTCCATTAAAATTATGCCAAGCACAATAACTAAACTTTACATTATTGAGAGATATTGCACTTACAATTTCATAGGATAATTCAGAACCATCAACAACAACGTATCCGTCATAACAAGTTTTTAATTTGTTTCCATGATTAATAAATTTAGAATCTTCCACAAGGTTAGAATCAAATATAAATTCTGAATTTTTTGAATTAACAACATAATCGCCTATAGTTTTAACATTTTGAAATCCATGCATATATTTTGTCGGATTCTTTACCCAGAGTTTTTCTGATTCTTGTTTTACTTCCTCCAACCCCTCTCTTGTGTCGAGATTTAACTCTTTAATTTTTTGAAAGTATTCATCCTTTGAATACCGAACATTGAATATATAATACTGTTGATTACGTAAATTTACTGAACCTACACAATCGTGACAGTTAGTGCAATTTTTGCAATAAAAAAGGTCTTGAGAGTTTGAACAATCTTCTGAAAATAAAACTTTGTAACATTTTTTACATGAAATACATCCATAACATAATTCACACTCGCTAGAGTTAAAGCAGTCCAGAGAGTTTTTAGAATAAAACAATGAATAGCTATAAGAGCAATCTTCATTGTGATCACTGACAAAAATTAAGTAGTAATTTTTGTTAAAAGCTGAGCCATTAGTGTATTCACTATTATGATTTTGAAAAACAAAATTATAAATGCGAGGAACTTTAAGTTGGAGTTCTTTGAATTGTTGCAAAAAAGGTTTAGAAAAATCAATCTCTTGTCCAAAAGATAAAGCATCCCACTTATCACCGTGAAAACATTCACTACAATATATGGTGTATGTTTTATCTGGAGAATATATTGAAATTATACTTCTTTCACATAGACTACATTTATTTTTATAGAGATTTCGTTCATTTCTCCAAACAAAACGGCGTTTTATTCTACATTCAGGACACCATGTTGGAGCTGGAACTTTTATCTTTTCGTAAAAACTAAAATCTTCCGACTCTATCGTAAAGTCTTTTTTGCAATTTTGACATATTTTATTTTCTTTTTCGCTTGACATATTTTTTGTATTTGCTATACTTCACTAGTAAATGGCTTCGGCCTCCGAGAAACCCCCGTAAGGGGGTTTCGTCTTTTATGGCAAGATATCGTGTAATTTCTTAATTATAATACCAAAATCACTTTCTTTTATCATGCCAATTTTTCTAGAAAGCCTTCGGCGATCTAAAAGTCTTATTTGAGATAAAATACTGGCGTAAGTTTTACCACTCAATTCATACTGATGATAATAATTTCCCTCTTTCTTAGAACTAGTAAGCGGAATTGCTAAAAATATATCATTATTAAATTTTCTAATAACCAAAATAGGTCTTTCAAATAGTTCATTTTTACCATCTTCTTCGTAACCTATATTTTTCCCAAGTGAACAAAACCATATTTCTCTTTCATGAAAAAAAATATTTGACTTCTTGGTTGATAAATATTTTTTTAATTTATTCCAATTATCATATTCTTTTTCCATAAATTATATTATTCCTCTAAAGAAGTTTTAACGAACTTATTCTTAAACCCAGTTCCTGCTGGGATTAATCGTCCGATTATAACATTTTCTTTTAGTCCTCGTAGCGAATCAACACCGCCCTTTATTGCATTCTCGATTAAGACACGATTAGTGTTTTGGAACGATGCTGCCGATAACCAACTTTTGGTTCGTAGAGAAACTTCAGTAATACCAAGCACTACTATTTCTGCAATAGCTTTTTTACCATTTATTTCTTCTACTCTCATATTTTCTTCTATAAAAGCAGTATTTTCAACAATATCACCTATAGAGAAATTGGTTTCACCAGCATCTTTTATTTTTCTGCGAGAAAACATTTGACGAATAATGATTTCAGTATGTTTTCTAGAAATTGAAGCGCTTTGAAGCTCATAAACTTTGTTAATTTCCTCAATAATATATTCTTCAACTAATTCTTTACTTCCTAATTTAAACATTTCAGCTATATCCGCTGATCCATCAGTTAATAACTGTCCCTTTTTTACAGATTCCCCAACTTTAACAATAGGCATTCTGCGAAAGGCTACTACATATTCTATTTCATTTGCTTTACCATCAACCTTACTATCAGATAATGCTTTAATAATTTTCTCTTTACCGTCTTTAGCTGTAATAGAGATAACTTCTCCGTCAGTCAAAGATATAATAGCAGGGTTCTTTGGAATGCGTCTTTCAAAAATTTCTTCAACACGTGGAAGACCTGTGGTAATGTCCGTTCCAGCCACCCCTCCAGCGTGGAATGTACGGAGTGTCAACTGAGTACCTGGTTCTCCAATTGCTTGAGCTGCTATAATACCAACAGCTTCACCAAGTTCTACTAAATGATTTCGCCCCAAATCGAGTCCATAACAGTTAACACAAAGACCATGAACTGTTTTACATGTAAGAGGAGAACGGACAAATACTTCAGTAAAACCAGCTCCTTCAATATTATAAGCTTCTTCTTTTGTGATTAAAAATCCTCTCTTATAAATTACCTTACCATCTTTATCCTGCAAATCTCTCGCCAAAATTCTTCCACGAATATTTTTAGAAAGTGGAATTTCAATTCCAGAAATATTCTCTCTGGTTACTATTTTACCTTCTTTTGTGCCACAATCTTCTTCTGTAATAACTACATCTTGCGCCACATCTACCAATCTTCGCGTCAAATATCCAGCTTTTGCAGTATTAAGAGCTGTATCAGATGCGCCTTTGCGAGCGCCATGAGTAATAACGAAATATTCAATTGGAGAAAGTCCTTCTTGATAACAAGGAATAATTGGAAATTCTAGAATTTTACCTTGGTTATTTTGAATAAGACCAATCATCCCTGTCATCTGCATAAGACTGGACATCGTACCTCTCGCTTTAGAAGTAAATAAATCATAAGTAGAACCTTTTTTATCAAGTGTATTTGGTAAAACTTTCTCTAAATTTTTCTTAACCTGCGTCCAAATTTCAATAATCTTTTGATATCTTTCATCTAAAGAAAGAAGACCCTCACTCCACTGAGCCACCATATTTTCTTCTAATTTTTTTCCTTCTTCTATAATTTTTTTCTTTTCTTCTGGAACTTTAACATTATCCAATCCCCAAGTGGTTCCAGAAACTGTAGAATATTTAAATCCAAATTGTTTTATCTTATCTAAGATATAAGGAGTATTTTCTACCCCAGAATGAACTATAATCTCATCCAAAAGAGAAGACAATCTGTTTTGAGTCATTTCATCATTCACGTAAGCAAAATCATTTGGCAAAATACTATTAAAGAGAAGTTTTCCAACAGAAGTCTCAAAAATTTCTCCGTTAAATTTTTTGTATTTAGATGTATCTGTTGCAAGAACTTTTATTTTAGCGCGAAGAGATACAATACCATAATCAGAAGCAGTTATGGCGGTATTTGGATTAGAAAAATACTTACCTTCACCAACTTCCCCGTCAACCGACTTGGTCATCCAATAACTACCAAGCACCATATCCATACGAGGGTGTACTATTGGATCTCCGTTTTGCGGTTTAAGTAAATTTTTATTTGATGCCATTAATTCTTTTGCTTCCCATTGCGCTTC
>JBBTYN010000003.1:30509-46969 GCA_038061755.1 Patescibacteria group bacterium
GTTTAAGTAAATTTTTATTTGATGCCATTAATTCTTTTGCTTCCCATTGCGCTTCTTCAAGTAACGGCACATACACAGCCATTTGGTCTCCATCGAAATCTGCGTTAAAAGCCTGACAAACAAGTGGATGCACTTGAATAGCATTTCCTTCAATTAAAATTGGATTAAAAGCTTGAATACCCAAACGATGTAGAGTCGGCGCACGGTTTAGAAGCACATATTTTCCCTGAATAACCTCTTCCAATATTGCCCATACCTCGGCAGAACGTTCTTCTATGAGTTTATTAGCTCCACGGATATTAAATGCCAGTTCTGCTTGTAAAATTTTCGAAATTACAAATGGTCGAAAAAGTTCAAGCGCCATGTGTTTTGGCAATCCGCATTGATTTAATTTAAGTTCGGGACCAACAACAATAACACTGCGTCCTGAATAATCTACTCGTTTTCCTAAAAGATTTTGACGAAAAAGACCTTGCTTGGATTTTAAATTATCAGAAAGCGATTTAAGAGGACGTTTTTGAGATTGGCTCATCGCCGCAGAATCATTTTGTTTAGCAATTGAATTATCAATAAGAGCGTCAACAGCTTCTTGAATAATTCTTTTTTCATTTCTTAAAATAACATCTGGAGCATTAATTTCTTTTAATTTCTTTAAACGATTATTTCTATTTATAACACGTCGATAAAGATCATTTAGATCACTAGTTGCATGACGTCCACCATCTAAGGCTACCATTGGACGCAAAACTGGTGGAATAACTGGAATCACAGTCAAGAACATCCATTCTGGTCGAATCCCCGCATAAGTCATCGCGCGAATCAGAGAAAGTCTTTTTTGTAATTTCTCTTTTTCAACTACACTAGTTTTTTCAAGCATCTTTTCTGTAAGATGTTTTAATTTATTCAAATCAAGATTTTTAAAAATGGAGTAAATAGCTTCAGCTCCAATGTTAGCCTCAAAACAAGTTCCGTATTTCAAAGAATAGTGGTGAAAGGAAATTTCATTCAAAACTTTTCCTTCATAAATTTCTCCAATTTCTTTCTTAGTAATAGAAAGCAAGGTTTTTAATTTCTCACGAGTTTCATCATCAGATGAATTTTTTAATTTTGTTTTATATTCCTTATCTAACCCAGAAAGAATTGTTTCTTTTTCTTCTTCGTGAACTTTCACAATAATATATCCAGCAAAATATATAACTTTTTCAAGGTCGGAAACAGATATATTTAACAGAATACTCATCCTAGAAGGAACTCCTCGCAAAAACCAAATATGTGAAACTGGAGTAGAAAGCTCAATATGCCCCATACGCTCTCTCCTTACAATAGAACGAGTAACTTCAACTCCACATTTTTCACAGATAATATCTTTATAACGAATTCGACGATATTTTCCACAATAACATTCATAATCTTTTTCTGGACCAAAAATTTTCTCATCAAAGAGACCGCCTCTCTCAGATCTTCCAGTACGATAGTTTATTGTTTCTGGCTTGGTAACTTCTCCAAAAGACCATTCTTTAATCTGCTCTGGGCTGGCAAGCCGTAGCGCGATAGAATCAAATTCAGTTGTATTTAATGTTTTCATATTATTTATTTATTTTCCTTTTTTAAATCGACATCAAGAGCAAGACCTCGCAAATAATTTAACAAAACATTAAATGATGCTGGAGAATTTGGTGGTCTAATCGGTTCATTTTTAATAATAGAATCAAAAGTTGCAGAACGACCAAGTATATCATCAGACTTAATTGTTAACATTTCACGAAGCGTATAAGCTGCGCCATAACCTTCCAGCGCCCAGACTTCCATTTCTCCAAATCTTTGTCCTCCACCTTGAGCTTTTCCACCAAGAGGTTGTTGAGTAATAAGAGAGTAAGGACCTACTGAACGCATGTGAATCTTATCTTCCACCATATGATGAAGTTTAAGCATATACATATATCCGACTGCTACATCTTGCTGAAATGCTTCCCCAGTTCGTCCATCAAAAAGTTTCAATTTACCATTTTCTGGAAGTCCAGCCTTTTTTAATTCTTCTTTTATTTCTTCCTGTTTGGCTCCTAAAAATGGCGGAACAATTGCTTGATAACCAAGACTATTTGCAGCCATACCTAAATGTATTTCTAAAATTTGTCCCAAATTCATACGAGAAGGAACACCAAGTGGTGAAAGAATAACATCTACGGGTGTACCATCAGCCATATATGGCATATCTTCTTCTGGAAGAATTGTTGAAATAACTCCCTTATTTCCATGTCTTCCTGAGATTTTGTCACCAACTGAAATATTTCTAATCTGAGCAACTTCTATTACTATTTTCTTTATAATTCCAGCTTCAAGTGTATGTCCTAAACTACGAGAAAAAATTTTTACACCAATAATACGTCCACGCTTGCCGTGCTCCATACGAAGAGAGGTATCTTTTACATCACGCGCCTTCTCAGCAAAGATTGAACGAAGGAGTCGCTCTTCTGGAGTAAGCTCAGTCTCGCCTTTTGGAGTAATCTTACCAACTAAAATATCATTCTCTCTTACTTCAGCTCCAATACGGATAATACCATCTTCATCTAAATCTTTTAATCTAAGTTCCCCAACGTTTGGAATATCACGTGTCGTAATTTCAGGTCCAAGTTTAGTATCACGAACCGCGCAAATAAATTCCTCAACGTACACTGATGTAAATTTACTTTTTTTCACAAGACGTTCAGAAATAACAATAGCATCTTCATAAGTTGACCCAGACCATGACAAAAAGGCCACACAAATATTTTGACCAATTGAAATCTGTCCATTCACAGTACTGCTCGTATCTGCCAACACATCACCCTTTTTTATTTTATCACCAACACTTACCGATGGACGCTGATGAAAAACAGCAAAATTATTATTTCTTAAAAAATTAATTAGAGTGTAAGTTATTTCCTTTTTGCCTTTTATAACTATTTTTTTAGCATCCAAATAAGAAACAATGCCATCATCGGATGCTATCACCAATCTGCCTGAATCTCGCGCCGCCAATTCTTCAATTCCGGTTGCAACAAGTGGCATTTCTGGCAATACACAAGGGACAGCCTGTTTCTGCATATTACTTCCCATGAGCGCGCGGTTCGCATTATTATGCTCCAAAAATGGAACCATCGAAGTTGCTATGGAAAAAGCTTGATTCGGGGCAACATCAATAAAATCAACCTGAGTTGGAGAAACTGTTCCTGGTTCTGTTTTTATTCTTGCTTCTACTTTTTCTTCAGTTATTTTTCCATTGATATCATAAGGAATTCCAGCATGCGCAATGTTATATTTTTCTTCTTCAAGCGCATTCAAGTAAACAATTTCGCCAGTTATTTTTCCCTTAGTAACTCTTACATAAGGAGTTTCAATAATTCCAAAATCATTTATTTTTGCATAAGTTGAAAGGTGTAAAATAAGCCCGATGTTTGGACCTTCTGGAGTATGAATAGGACAAACTCTTCCATAGTGTGAAGGATGCACATCGCGAACCTCTAATCCAGCCCGTTCACGGGTTAAACCTCCGGGCCCAAGAGCTGACAGAGTACGTAAATGCTCCATTTCACAAAGCACATTTTCTTGCGCCATAAACTGTGAAAGCTGGTTCGTAGTGAAAAATTCTTTAATACGAGCTTGAAGTGGTCGCTGATTAATAATAGCAATAGGCATTGCTGTATCAACATCAATAATAGACATTCTATCTTGAATATTTCTTTTAATTTGCATCATCCCTGTACGCACTTTTTGTTGAAGTATTTCTCCAACGAAACGCACTCGTCTCTGACCCAGATGATCTATGTCATCAGATTTTGCAAGAGGTGTATTGTTTAAGATAATAATATGAGAAATTACTGTCACTAAATCTTCTTTAGAAATTATCCTACGAGCCATCTCGCTCTCATCCATTCCCTTACCAAAACGTTGATTAAATCTAAATCGTCCTACTGGAGAAAGATCATAACGTTCCGCAGTAAATAAAGAATTAATAAATTCTCTAGCATTGTCAGCAGTCGCCATATCACCATCTCGTAAACGCTTATAAATTTCAACACAAGAATCATTCAAACTTTTTACTCCATCTTTAACTAAAGACGCTTTAATTATTTCTTCTGCCAAAGAATTACCTTTAAATGCTTCTAATATCATTTCATTGGTCTCATAACCCATAGCTCGCAATAATGCTACCGCAGGAAATTTTCTCTTTTTATCTATTCTTATATAAATTCCTTCATCAGACTCTGACTCTATTTCAATCCAAACTCCGCGAGCTGGAATAATTTTTGCGCCAAAATATTTATTACCCTTGCTTTCAGCTTCTGTAAAAAATACTCCAAAACTTCGCGCAAGTTGTGGCACAATAACCCGTTCTACTCCATTGATAATAAAAGTTCCGTGGTTTGTCATCAAAGGAAACTCCGACATAAAAATCTCCTGCTCCTTAATAGTTCCAAGAATTTTATTAGTTAATTTTACTCGCGCCTTGAGTAATCCTTGATAAGAAAGTTTATTTATTTTAGAATCATTTTCATCAATTTTAGATTCACTCAAAGAAAAAGAAGTAAATTCCAGTTGAAACTTTTTTCCAGAATAATCTATAATTGGAGAAAATTCTTTAAAGACTTCTCCGATGCCAGTCTCTACTAACCATTTAAAACTTTTTAATTGAGCTTCAATTAAATTTGGAAATTCCAC
This sequence comes from Patescibacteria group bacterium, assembly GCA_038061755.1. GTDB lineage: Bacteria > Patescibacteriota > Minisyncoccia > Phycocordibacterales > UBA9973 > UBA9973. The sequence continues at coordinate 35,208 of JBBTYN010000003.1, forward strand.
CAAAGGTTTTTTGTATCTATTAAAATACTTTTTCGGACGCTTTGTTTCACTTATTTCTTTAGCCATAATTAGTTTTTTCTAAACAAAAAAAGAAAATAAAGAAAAACAGATGAAAAATGCTTTTCTTTAGCTTCTTAAAATTTATTTAGATATGATTAAGTTAAAAACCTTGTAATAATAAGCACAAGATTGCATCCGATACTCAATCAATGAATCTAAATCACCTTACTCTATTTCATCTTTTTTGTCAAATAAAAATGGGGATTACTGAGCAATCGGCTCAATTCCCACCATTTGAGCCGATTGGTTTATGTGTTAGGTCTTGCCTAACGCAAGCAACAACTATCCGTATAATTCTGGGTGAGTACCTATGTCATAAAAAACTACTTGGTTTTCAGTAATATATTCAAAAATTGCCCGAAAATCACCGGTGATATTTATACTACTACATCCTTCATATTCTCCGTGTAATTTATGGTTATCTAATAAAATATTAAAAGGATCTTGCTGAAAAAGTTTAATTCTTTCAATAGCTTTCTTTTGCACAAATTTATCTTTTTTTGAGAAAGATTTGTTATATTTTTTAGTCGTTAAAATAACTAACATAAAGACAGGAGATGTTTTTCTAAATCCTCCCAATTTTTATACGCCTTCATTTTGCCGGTCGCATACTCCTTGCGCCCCTCTTCTATAGATCTTCTCAACCTAGCATTTGGTATTTCAGGAGTGGTAAATTCTATTCTTTTTTCAGCTATGATTTTTCTAACCGCATGATTTAATGCTATAGAAAGAGTAAGCCCCATCTCATCTAGGGTTTTAATAAATTCCTTCTTCACCTTTGGGTCCGTATTAAAATTTATTACTGCATTATTCATGTATATAGTATATATTGTTGTATATATAAGTCAAGTTTATTTTTTCTTCCTCCACTCTTCAATCTTTTTATGATTTCCGGAGAGTAGAACTTTTGGCACTCTGTAATTTTTACCTTTATATTTTAAAATTTCTGGACGAGTATAGTGTGGATATTCTAAACCGCTCTCGCCCAATTCGCCCCGCTTTTCTTTTTTTAATAATAAATTCCAATGAGATTCTTCTTTTAAAGATTCTAAGCGAATCACTCCGGGCAAAAGTCTGACCACTACCGAAGAAACAACCATTGCCGCCACATCACCGTCAGTTAACACGTATGGTCCAATAGAAATTTCCTCGGCTTTGAGCGCTAATTTAACCCGCTCATCAATACCTTCGTAGCGACCGGTGATAAAAACTATTTCTTCATATTTTTGTGCCCAATCATAGGCTATTTTTTGATTAAAAGGTTTACCTTTGGCTGAAAAAATTACAACTTTTCTCTTTTTATTTTTTACCTGCTTTTCAACTTTGGTAAAGGCTTTCAATATAGGTTCAGCTTGAAGCACCATGCCAGCTCCCCCGCCATAAGGCTTGCCATCTACGGGTTTATAATTGCTTTTATTTCCTTTTACATAATCCCTTGGATTATAAAAACTTAAAGATATTTTTTTATTTTTTATTGCTCGAGCAATAATAGACTCATTCATATATGAATCATAAATATTGGGGAAAATTGTAATTATATGAAAACGCATTAAATGCCCTTCAAGTCTTCCATTGCCTGATCAACAGTTTTCATTGTTGGAGCAGAATTTGTGAATCCCGTTGGTCTCTCAACTCTTTCAGGCCTAACGCTTCCTTCTGGTTCATTAATCTTTAGATTTACGCGAGCGTTATTCTTCATACCAATGATGCGAAGCAATGTGCGGATTGCTTTTGCAGTATTCCCCATCCTTCCGATAATCTTACCCATATCAGCAGGATTTACAGTAAGAGTTATAAGAACTCCCATTTCATCTAAAGAACGCTCAATCTTCACATCGTTTGGATTGTCAACAAGAGCTTTTACTACATACTCTAGAAATATCTTATCAGCTTCTTCTATCATAATATTTTTTAATTTAATCTTTTGCTAATCTTTGCAGTATACGACCGAATGACTGCTCTGGTAATTATATAAAACTATTTCTTAGTTTTCAATTCCTTTCTCTTTAATGTTGGTTTCTTTTTGGGTAAAACATTTACCTTCTTCCCTTCAATAACTTTTTGATGCACTAAAAAATTGTGCATTGTGTCAGAAAGCTTTGCGCCTTTGGACATCCAATATTTTATTCTATCAGCTTCAAATTTTGTCTCTCCAGCCTTTGGATTATAAGTTCCGACAATTTCTAAAAATCGTCCGCTCTTGGTGCTATTTTTTGAATCAGTTAAAACAACCCGAAACGACGGATCATTCTTCCTACCTATCCTCTGAAGTCTTATTTTTAACATAAGGATAGCTTAACATAAAAATTTAAAAAGGCAAACAAGAAAATTTATGCTATATTTATAAGGTGAAAAGTCAAAATAGTAAACAAATAAACAAATTGCAAGGCATAATCTCTATTTCTTCAAAAGGCACAGGATATGTAGCTATTGGAATAGGAAAAAACAAAGAACAAGATCCAGAAATTGATTTTAAACATTTGAACACTGCTCTACATGGAGACATAGTAGAAATACTCCTGCACCCCAAGGGTCGTGGACGTCAAACTGCCGAAGTTGTAAAAATAATTTCTCGCGCAAAAATACGCTTCACTGGAGTCTTGGAGCAAGAAAATAATGTAGTTTTTTTGAAACCAGATGATACAAAAATGTATACGGATATTCTAATCCCAAAAGAAAATTTTAATAACGCAAAAATGGGACAAAAGGTTTTTGTGGAAATAGTTTTGTGGAAAGATGCGCAAAAAGCCCCAATTGGAAAAGTAATAAAAGTTTTAGGAAAACCTGGTGATAATAATACCGAAATGAATGCCATTGCGATAGAAAAAGGTTTTGATTCAGAACTTCCCAATAAGGTAGAAGAAGAAGCAAGAAAAATAAAATGTGAAGGAATTAAAAAAAGTGATTATGAAGGGCGTCGTGATTTTAGAAAAACACTAACTTTTACGATTGACCCAGAAGACGCAAAAGATTTTGATGATGCAATTTCTTTTAAAGAAGTTTCAAATGATGAATATGAAATAGGCATACACATCGCAGACGTTTCACACTATGTTAGACTTGGTAGCGCGCTAGATATTGAGGCACGTGAACGAGGAACTTCGGTTTATTTAGTAGATAGAACAATACCGATGCTCCCAGAAATTCTTTCAAATGATTTATGCAGCTTAATCCCCCATAAAGATCGACTCACGATGAGCGCAGTATTTATAATTAATAAAAACACAAAAATAAAAAGTGAATATTTTGGTCATACAATCATACATTCACAAAAAAGATTTACTTATGAAGAAGCAGAGAAAACAATAAAAAATGTAAATGCTCCCTTTCATAAAGAGCTTTCTATTTTAAATAATTTAGCAAAAAAATTTACTAAAGAAAGATTTGCAAAAGGCGCTATATCTCTTGACCAAGAAGAAGTTAAATTTGTTCTAGATGATAAAGGTGTACCAATAAAAGTAATAAAAAAAGAACGAGGTGATTCAAATAAATTAGTTGAGGAATTTATGTTGCTTGCAAATAAAAAAGTAGCGAAAGTTCTCTCTAAAAACACTTCCATCTATCGCATTCATGATGAACCTTCAAAAGAAAAAATGGCTGATCTAGTGTTTTTCTTACAAAGTTTAGGACATAAAGTATCTTTGCAGAATGGGATAATTCCAACACATGAAATAAACAAATTACTTGCGAGTTTAAAAGATAAAAATACAAATAAAACAATGAGCGACACAGTACATCGTGCTGTAATAAGGTCTATGGCAAAAGCAATTTATTCTACAAAAAATATTGGACACTATGGCTTGGCTTTTGAATATTATACACACTTTACTTCTCCTATTAGAAGATATCCAGACATTATAGTGCATAGATTACTTAGTGATTATTTGGCAAAGAAAAAAATTACAAATGATAAATTAAGAGAGAAATTATTTGAATATGAAAAAATTGCGTTAATATCTTCTGAGCAAGAAAAACGCGCTTCGGACGCCGAACGAGCCTCAATAAAATACAAACAAGTGGAATATATGTCCAAACGTAAAGGAGAAAGTTTTAATGGGATAATAAGTGGCATAACGGAGTGGGGTATGTATGTTGAAGAAATAGAAACAAAATGTGAAGGTCTCGTGCGAATACGAGATCTAAAAGATGATTTTTATGTTTTAAATGAAAAAAAACTAGAACTAACTGGACAAAAAAATAAAAAAAGATACCGTCTCGGTGACCATGTTAAAATAAAAGTAAAAGCAGTTGATTTAGAAAGAAAAACAATAGATTACATTTTATTTTAATATGAAAAGATTTAAAAATGCAAAAATTTTATGGGGAATATTTTCGATTTTTATTGGAATATCTTTAGCTAATTTTACATTTTCTTTTTTTGAAGAAAAAATTTTAAAAACGCAAAACAACCTACTCACGCAGACAGGCGAAGCCTCAGTAATTCAACTTATTGCCCCAGAAAAAACCACTGAGACAGCAAAACTTCAATATTATTATATTAACAACGACACAAATGGAGGGCCAAAAGTATCTGCTAAAGCTTATTTGATCGGCGACTTAAATACCGGAGAAGTAATTCTAGCAAAAAACCAAGATCAAAAGTTTCCGATAGCCTCTACCTCCAAACTAATGACCGCGCTTGTCACTAGTAAATTAAAAAAACCAAACGAAACAACAAAAATAACAAAAAATGCCTTGGCGACTGCTGGACAAAATGGAGAATTAAAATTGGGAGAAAAAATAAAAATTTCCGATCTAATATATCCACTTCTTTTAGAATCAAGCAATGATGCAGCAGAAGCGCTTGCTTTACATTTTGGTAGGAATAGTTTTATCGCAAAAATGAATCAAGAAGCATCAGCCTTACAAATGACTTCCACTTTCTATGAAGACCCGAGCGGCTTAACTCTGCACAACCAATCAACTGTATCTGATATGTTTAAATTGGCTGGATACATAACACAACAACAATCAGATTTATTTAAAATTACTACTAAAAATAGTTATTCCACCAAAACTCACAGTTGGTCAAACATTAGTCAGTTTCTAAAAAATGATGGATATATTGGAGGAAAAAGTGGCTACACAGACGAAGCCAAACAAACAGTCGTTTCCCTTTTCAATTTGCCTTTGAGCCAAACAGGTTCTAGACCTATTGCTATTAACTTACTTCAAAGCTCTGATCGCCACAATGATGTGAAAACTCTTTTAAAATATTTGAAGAAAAATGTATATTACGGCGGTATTGCAGATGCAAATACCAATTGGGTGCAAGAAAAAATTGGAATGCCGGACATAAGGGATCAAAATTTTGTTAGCTTGTCTTTTGCAGGCGACATAATGCTTGACCGTGGAGTAAAAAATTCAGTTATAAAAAATTTCAACAATGACTACTCAAGGCTTTTTGAAAAATCAGACAATCTGCTTGAGTTATTAAAAAACACAGATATTTTCTTTGCTAATTTAGAGGGTACAGTTTCAGACCAAGGCGTCGATCAAAAAAATTTGTATTCCTTTAGAATGAACCCTGTCGTTATTCCAACCCTCAAGGGCGCAGGTGTAAGTATTTTGTCTTTAGCCAACAATCATATTGCTGATTGGGGACGTAACGCTTTTACTGACACTCTCGCACGTTTAAAAGAAAATGAAATACTTTATACGGGTGGAGGATGGGATAAAATAGAAGCCGAGACACCAACCATTATAGAAAAATATGGAATGAGAATCGGATATCTTGGATTCTCTGATGTGGGACCAAACAATATGTCCGCAGGTGCCGATAAAGCAGGTGTTCTCCTCACAAGTAATCCAAATTTTGATGAAATAATTAAAAATGCAGCCAAACAAGTTGATTATTTAGTTGTTGCTTTTCACTTTGGTGTAGAATATCAAAATAAACACAATGAAAGACAAAAAGAGCTAGCGCATAGGGCAATTGATGATGGCGCAAAAATTATCATTGGTTCGCATCCACACATCATAGAAGATACGGAAGTTTATAGCCCAAAAGATTGCACTCAAAGTTCGTGCGTGGGCTATATCGCCTATTCGCTAGGTAATTTTATTTTTGATCAATCTTGGAGCAAACAGACAATGCAAGGTATGCTTTTAGAATTAAAATTATTTAAAGATGGTTCTATGACTGTCACAAAAAATATCACTCAACAAAATTCTGTTTTTCAAATAGAAAAAGTAATAGAAGGCAAAGAGGAAAATATAAAATTCCAAACAGCAAAAATAAATTAAACCTTACTTCGCAATCTGCGTTGCTTCTTCGAATTTTACCGAGAGAAGTTTAGAGGCTTCGTCGGAGCCAATTGTGATACCATAAAGTACTCCAGCACGAGACATCGTCTCTCGATTATGAGTAACAACAATAAGCTGAGAATGTTTAGACAGTTTTTCCAACATATCTCCATATTTGCGAGAATTCGCTTCATCCAATGCCGCATCTGTCTCATCTAATACTAAAAATGGCGGTGGATTAACTTGCGACATAGCGAAAAGAAGAGCGATAGATGTAAGAGATCTTTCTCCACCAGAGAAAGCATTAATCTCTTTTACTTTTTTATGTGGCAAAGAGACATTTATCTCTATTCCCTTTTCAATAACAACTTCTTCATCTTCTTTTGATTCTTCTGTATCACCTAAATTCTCTTCATCTTCAGATTCAGCATTTTTTCTCTTTTTAATTTCAATTATAGAAAGTGACCCATGCCCGCCACCAAACATTAAAGAGAAAAATTCTTGAAATTCCGTATTTATTTTTTTTACACCTTCTTTAAATTCTATCTCTATCTTTTCTTTTAAATCCACAATGAGTTTTTGTAAAGATTCAATACTTTTCTCTAGGTCTTCCATTTCCTTCATTAAAAACTGATCACGTTCTGAAACTTCATTAAACTCTTTCATTAATTCTGCTCCATTACCCAACCCAGCATCTTCTAGTTTTATTTTTATACGTTCAATTTTTCTCTTTTGTTCTTCTTGAGTAAATTCTCCACTATTTTCTTCAATTTTGAAATCTTTATAAGATAAAATTTGTTCTCCAATCAATGTCACACCCTCTCTAATTTCGCCATCAAATGCTTCTCTGCGGTTTTTTAAATTCTCTTCTTTGATTACCAAAAGCTCAAGAGCAGAAAACAACTCTTGTTGTCGCACCTTCCATATAAATTTTTCCCGCTCAAGATCACGCAATGCTTCCATTTCTTTATTTATTGCTTGTTTCAATGTTTCTGCCAACTGCATACCTTTTTTTTCTTCTAGTATTATTTTCTGTATTTCAGCAAAAATTTCAATCTGTGAATTTTTTAATTCCTGTAATTCTTGTTCTTCATTTTGCTTTTTTTCTATCTGGTCTCTATCTATCTCTCCCATTTCTTTCCCACACACCGGACATTTGCCAGAAACTTTTACTCTATTTTGTTTCGCTTCTATCATTCCCTCGATGCGTCCAAGTTTGCGCTCCATTTCATTTTTTACTCCGCGAATAGAATTTATTTTCTGCTCAACTGCTCTTAATTCTTCTATTTTCTTGCTATTTTGGACAAGATTACCATCTTCATTTTGAGAAATTTTATCAGTAACACTTTCAAGCTCGCTTGAAATTTTACTTCTTTCTAATGATAATTTGTTTTTTTCTTGTTCTAAATAAATACTTTCTTTCTTTAAATATTCTTTATAAAGACCAAAAAGTTCTATTTGCATTTCTTTGGTTTTTTTAAATTTTTCTACTTGTTTCTTTAAAAAATTAAGATGTGGAGCATTTTCTCTTCGCAAAAGAACAACTTCCTTCATATTTTCATTAGTTCGTTCCAGCTTTCTCTCGCTTTCTTTTATTTTGTATTGATAAATTTTAAGCCCGAGCGCATCCTCTACAATTTCTCTTTTTTCTCTAGCGTTGGCATTCAAAATTCTATCTGCTTCACCTTGCGAAATAATATGATGCCCAGAAGAACCTATATTAACCGAAGAAAGAAGATTATGAATATCTTTCAGTCTAACTTCTGTGTCGTTTAAAATGTATTTATTTAATCCATCGGAAAAAACTTTGCGAGATATCGCTATAACATCATAGTCTAATTTTATATCTTCTCCACCATCATTTGAAAGCTTAAAAACTTTATCAGTATTATCAAAATAAATAGTAACAGAGGCCCGTAAACCCTTTGATAATTTTTTAGATCCTTTAAAGACAAGATCAGAGCCCCCTTTCCCGCGCATTGATTTCATTGATTGCTCACCTAAAACAAAACGAATTGCCTCTACTATGTTTGACTTTCCGGATCCATTTGGCCCCACGATAGAAACAATCGGAGTATTGAACTCCAAAATAGTCTTTTGGGCAAAGGATTTAAAACCATTTAATTGAAGTATTTTGAGTCGCATTTTATGTTGTCTGTCTCTAATCCAACCAATTTTTTACTTTTAATGCGGCTAAAGCAGAATTCTGTTCAGCTTCTTGTTTGCTTTGACCCTTACCTTCAGCTATCAAATCTGTACCAAAATAAATACCTACGGTAAAATGTTTATCATGGTCTGGACCTGATTGGTTTAAAACTTTATAAGCAGGAGTCACAGACATAAATTCTTGCGCTTTTTCTTGCACGAGAGATTTCGTATCACGCCAAAGTTTTTTATTTACTATTTCTTCTGTCTTGTGTAAAAGAGTTTTAGTTACAAAATTATCCACGATATCATATCCTTGATCTAAATATATTGCACCAATAAACGCCTCATAAGTATTTGCTAAAATATACTGCCTTGCCTTGCCAAAATCTTTCGCTTCACCTTTAGACAAAAGCAAATAATCATTCATTCCTATTTTTGAAGCAACTTCAGAAATAATAACAGCATTTACGAGAGCAGAACGAAGAGCTGTTAATTTCCCTTCTGTGTAATGCTGATATTTTTTATAAAGAAAATCTGTAACAATAAGCTCAAGCACTGCATCCCCTAAAAATTCTAAACGTTCGTTATGAGAAATATTTGATGCTCCATTTTCATTTATATAAGAACGATGCGTAAATGATTGCTTAAGTAAATTTTTATCTTTAAAAATTATTTTTATTTTTTTTTCAAAATCTGAAAATTGTATCATATGATTTGTAGGCGCTAAACCTTAGGTTTTTTACTAATAATTTCAATCGCTTTAGTAAATAAAGGTATTATATCATTATAAATACGAAGTCCTGGAATTTCAGAAAGTTCAAACCATCTTGCTCCATCCAATCCACCAGACTTTTCCAATACAAGTTCTTTATACTCGCTCTTAGCTAAAAAATAAACTACCTTCTTTAAACTTTTTCCACTTTGTGGATGTGTCGCGACATATTCATTTTCGCCCAATTTTTCTTCTATTTTAATATCCAATCCAATTTCTTCTTTTATTTCTCTAGTTGTTGCTTCCTCTTCATTTTCTTCTTTTTCGACACTTCCTTTAGAAATAGTCCAATATCCAAAAATATCATGCACTAAAGCAAACATAATTTCACCATTTTGCTTATTGTCTCTCTTCGCATAAACAAGCGCTCCACCTTTTTTATCAACTGGCAATTTAGTAATATCTAGCATTTTCTCATTTTTCTTTTTTTTGCTAATTTGTTCCTTTCCAGGTTCCCCTATCTCTTTATAAACTGCGCCAAGCACGCCATTAATAAATTTACTAGAATTTTCTCCACCAAAAGTTTTTGCTAATTCTATTGCTTCATTTATAGCCACCTTAGGAGGAACTTCTTTTCTATCACCAAAAATAAGCTCCGCTAAACCAATTCTTAAGATATTTCTATCAATGATTGAAATTTTGTCAATTGGCCAATCTGGAGCAGCCTTTTCTATTATTTCATCAATCACTACACGTTTTTTAAAAACTTGATCGATAAGTGAAAATACAAAAACATCATCTTCAAAACCAGGAGCAAACTCTTTTAAGTTTCTTTTTAATATTTCTTTTATCTCATCACTTATAGGATTAGTACTTTTTTTATCAATAGACGCACCTGCCTGCGCAGACAGGAAATCCCACTCAAAAAGTGTCTGAAGAACTATTGATCTGGAAAGGTGCCGGTTAGCCATTTTAAAAAACAAAAATTACTTATTCTTACTTATTTTCTTCGGCCTTTTTTGCTTTTGCTTTCTTTTGTTTCTTTTCTGTCTTTTTTATCAAATCCAAAACCTTTTTTCCCCTATAAAAACCACAACCTCCACAGACTGTGTGGCGTCTTTTTAAAGCTTGGCAATTTTCACACTTAGAAAAACTCGTACTCTCCAAAGCGTGGTGAGAACGTCGATTCTTCGTATGCGATTTTGTATGTCTCATTCGTACTACCATAATGTGTCCATCTTAACATATTAAAGATGAAAAGCAAAATAAAATGTGATATTATAAAAATATGGAAAAAGATGAAAATAGAGATCATAAAAAACTTGGAAGAGAGCTAGGGATTTTCACTTTTAGTGATACTGTAGGAAAAGGCTTACCACTTTGGCTACCTAAAGGAGCAACAATTCGTCGTGAATTAGAACGCTTTATAGTAGATGAAGAAATTCGTAGAGGTTACCTACATGTTCGTACTCCAGATATTGCGAAATTAGATTTATATAAAAAATCTGGTCACTATCCTCATTACAAAGATTCTATGTATGCCCCTATTACTATCGACGATGAAGAATTTATGCTTCGCCCAATGGCTTGCCCACATCATTTTGAACTTTATCTTTCGTCTCCTCACAGCTATAGAGAATTACCGATGCGCATAGCAGAACTCGCTCAACTCTATCGGTATGAACAATCCGGAGAGCTTATGGGCCTGCAAAGAGTACGAACTTTTTGTCTAGCTGATGCACACATTATCTGCGCAAATGAAGAACAAGCAATTGAAGAAATAGGAAAAGCCTTAGACCTTATCGAATACGTAACTTCAGTATTTAATTTAAAACTTGACGTGGACTATAGATACCGCCTATCACTCGGAGATAGAAATAACACCGAAAAATATTACAAAAACGATGAAGCATGGGAAAAAGGAGAAAACCTCTTGCGGAAACTCATGCAAAACAGAGGGTCTAAATTTGAAGAAGTAAAAGATGAAGCAGCTTTTTACGGACCTAAAATTGACATACAAATGAAAAACGTGAATGGTAAAGAAGATACTGCTTTTACTGTTCAATATGATTTTTGTATGCCTTCTAAATTTAACTTAACTTACATTGGAGAAGATGGTAAAGACCATCTTGCCTTTGTAGTACATCGATCATCTATTGGTGCAATAGAACGCATCGTTGCTTTATTAATAGAGAAATATTCTGGCGCCTTTCCTCTTTGGCTCTCGCCAGTCCAAGTAAAAGTCATTCCAGTTCGTACAAATCATAATGATTACGCAAAACAAGTTTATGAATTGTTAAAAGAAAATAATATCCGCGCAGAATTAGATGATGCTGAAGCAAACCTCGGCGGAAAAGTTCGCGATGCCAAAAATAACAAAATCCCCTACTGGATCGTCATCGGTGATAAAGAAATAGAAGCTGGAAAAGTAACTCTTGAATCTCGCGATGCCGGACAACTCGGCCAAATGTCAAAAGAAGAACTAGTAAAAAAACTCCTAGAAGAAATTAAGAATAAGAAATAATTTAGATATCAATTTCCGCCAATTTGGCATTGGATTGAATGAAAGATTTACGAGGAGGGACTTCGGAGCCCA